>CAYFVN010000100.1:0-1813 GCA_964346575.1 uncultured Candidatus Bathyarchaeia archaeon | reverse complement strand
CTCAAGTTTCCTAACTCCTTTCAATTTAGTTATACCTTGGATAAAAGCCCGAAAAGGAGTATTACCCTCGATATACTACCCCTCTTTCCGATAAGGTCATTAATAAACGTGTCCATTTAAAAAAGAGAGAGGGGAAAATAGCGAAATTCATGATTGATCTCACGATACGCACGCGCGCGCGCATAAGGGTTTAATCTGGGCGTGCGTGCACAACATTTATGCTGCATAACAGTAATTATATGAATACGCGCGCGCATTAATGTAAGCACTATTAATACAGTTGGTACTTTTATACAGAAATGCGCTTGGAACACGGATTGTTATTTTCTGGGGTGCTTGTATGCCTTTCAAGAGAATTCTGCTGGTGAAGCCTCCTGGGAGGAGGGGACTTAGCTTTGCCTTTGATTTAATACCTATTGGTCTAGAGTATATAGCAGCGTACATTGAAGGTGCTGTAGAAGATATCCACATCGTCGATATGGAGATGGAGAAGAGAAGTTTCCATCATTTGATCGATCTCTATCGTCCAGATTTGGTGGGCATCACGATGTCTGCAACGGAACATAACATAGGATTGCGCCTTGCGAAAACTGCTAAGAAGAATGGAGTCACCACTATGGTTGGTGAGTATCATCCAACGGCTGTCACAGACTTGTTGCTTTCTTACCCACAAGTGGACATGGTTGGTCGCGGTGAAGGGGAACTTACTATGATGGAGCTTGTGGAGATGGGTCGCCCGGATGGCGTGCTCGGAGTCTCTTACAAAAAAGATGGAAGAATAATCCATAATGAGGATAGGCCTAAGATTAGAGACTTGGACAGCCTTCCTTTCCCCGCCCGACACTTGAGGCAGTACTCGTACAAGTCTACCCACCGATCGACCGACTACGATGTGTTGGTGTCATCGCGGGGTTGCCATGGGCAGTGTAGCTTTTGCTGTGAGCCCAGCATGAGCGGGGGGCGTTTGAGGAGTCGCTCCCCAGAGAACGTTATGGAAGAAATTTTAGAGATGGTGAGGTACCATGAGGGGAAACCGCTTCACGTCAGTTTCACGGATCCCAACTTAATGGGCAACCCGGAGAGAGTCAGCCGTCTATGCGACTTGCTACAAGAGCATGACTTGAACATAGAATTTGGCGCCTTAGTGAGACCAGACTGCATGGCCAGAAATCCAAAGATCGTGAAGAAAATGTGTGAGGCGGGGATAATCTGGTTTGAGATGGGGATAGAGAGTCCGAGCCCTAAGGATTTAAAGTCAACTAGAAAGGGCATGAGCACTAAGGTTCATCGGGAGGCTGTTCGGAACATCCGTGAAAACGGCGGCAGCGCAGGTGGCACCTTTGTGATAGGCCTTCCGGACCAAATGGAGAAAGATATTAGAAGGGTTCCGATTTACGCTAAAAAGATCGGCTTAACGGACGCCGCCTTCGGGGTCGTGACACCGTTTCCTGGAACTGAGTTCTATAAGGAGTTGGACAGGCAAGGATTGATCTTCGAGACTGACTGGGACAATTTTGACGAGATGCATTCCGTCTATAGGACGAAACACATATCAAAAGAGAAGATCGAAGAGTTAGCGACCTATTGCATGGCTAAATTCTGGAATATAAACACGTTCATTGATCAAGCTAGAGTCTTTCAGAAGAGGACCAAGAGGAAGACGCCTTTAATCGATTTCATCCGTGAAAGAGTGTTTAATATATGTTTCATGAGTCGAAACGGAATGACGTTACAGAAAGATAACTTTGGTCAACACATAACGACGTTCCTGAGGGCATACCCAGACTCTCGCGTGGAGGCCTACACCAGAGAG
>CAYFVN010000099.1:0-1798 GCA_964346575.1 uncultured Candidatus Bathyarchaeia archaeon | reverse complement strand
TATACAAGGCTTGGAGGCATACGATTTTAGAAATAGATCGCATGCCGAGGTCTCTTCTGCACTTGAATCCACTTTTAAAGCTCACCTTCAACCTACTCTTTAAGTTTGGGTCAAGAGTCATCCTATCATACATAAAGCGTAGGAGTAGCCGTCAGGGATACGATATTGAGAGAGCTCCCCTTTTGATGAAATGATTTAGAAAGTCAAAAGAGTTATGAGCTGAATCGATCTTGGAAATATGAAAATATTTCTCATGATAGTACTATCTTGAGTTTCTTTATTTGATCCTCTCCATGATCTCTATATAGAGAAGGATCAGATCGGCCATCTTTGCCTGTCTTTCTATATCTTCTTCCGTCCTCAAGGCATCTGAGATTTTCTGAATCTTGCTCAAGATTAGCCCCCTTAAATCTTCAGGCATCCCCTCTGCAGGCTTCGTTATCTCTACAGCATCTAGATCTGATAGATCGTCACAACTCAGGCATAGAGTTCTACCTTTATAGCGTACTTGGAGACTTCCACATCTTGGACATACCTCCCCCAGTAGAGTAGCCCCTTTCCTCATAAGTTCTGCCGCACCACTGATCTTATCCTTATCCTTATCCTTATCCTTATCAACTTCGGTCAAAGCTAGTAATAATAAAATCGATTAGTATGTAAACTTTAATCTTGAAAATAAATTTCTAAATTCATATGTCATCCGCAATTTTTATTTATAGAGGCCTATAATAATGATAGGAACTTTAAGGTGGTAGCTATGGTTTCAAAGAAGCAGAAGGAGAATGAGGATAAACTTATCAGATCTATCACTACCCTTCAAACGGTAGCAGACAGCAATATAACGCCTAGGAATATAAGGAGGATAGCTAAAGAAGCAATCGTAACACTTCAGGATACAAAGCTAAGCTTAGGTGTTAGAGCTGCCAATGCTATAAGTCTGCTCGATGAGATATCTCAAGACCCCAATATGCCTTCTTTTGCACGTGTAACGATATGGTCAGCCGTTAGCACATTAGAGAGTATAAGAGATTAATAGTCTTTTTACTTAACTGCTTTTTAACTGGAGAGATTTCTACAAAATTTTTTAAAGATTAATTAAATAGGAGGTTTACGATAAAGTACGTAAGTCCCATCAAACGATCTATAGGAAGGTTTAGTGATAATGCAATGTGAGATATGTGGGAGTTCTTTAACTGGTCGGATATTTACGATCCAGATAGAAGGGGCAAAATTTAGAGTCTGTAGCTCATGTGTAAAGCTCGGCTCTCCAGTACGTAACAAGAAAGCTGTAAAGACGGTGGTGAAGAAGAGTTCTAGCTATCTGGAAGAGCCTTTATTAGAGCTTAGAAAGGATTACAACAAAGTGATGAGGCAACAGAGAGAGCAGCTCGGCCTATCTCAAGAGCAGTTCGGGCGTAAGATAAATGAAAAGCCTTCTGTTATAAAGCTCCTGGAGAGTGGGAAGCTCAAGCCCAACGATCTACTAGCAAAGAAGGTGGAGCATGCTTTGAGGATAAAACTTCTCGTGCCACCTGAAAGTGAACTATCGATTTAATTACTTGCATCGGATGGAAGATTCATCAACATTCAATCTTAAAATGATTTAACTAGAACCTTGAACCCAAATGAGAAATTCTTAATGACATTGGACTACCTCTTCGGCAAGGGTGTAAGTCTAGTCATCCCAATAGATAGATTGGATTTCACATTCTCCAAAAGGACTGGCAAGATGAAGAATGTCCTCTTGGATGGTAAGCTGATGGCTATATTTCGACCTGATGGGAGCATTGTGCTTACG
>CAYFVN010000098.1:0-19996 GCA_964346575.1 uncultured Candidatus Bathyarchaeia archaeon | reverse complement strand
CGCCAAGGTGGATAGGGTTATAATGCCCTTGGGTACATATCCTAAAGTTTGGAGGAGTAAGACCGGAAAAAGCCCGAACAGTCTAAATTTATCTTGATCCTAAACTCCGATTAAATACTCCGGAAAGCCGGGATTCCCGAGCCTGGTACGGGGCAGGCCTGGAGAACTCCATCCAAATCGGTCTGGAGGGTATAGCTAGCCTGTGGTCCTCACGGGCCTCGTGGGTTCGAATCCCACTCCCGGCGCCTAAACATTGTAATTAATCCAGACATGACTAGTAGCGCGCGCTAAAAAAGATGAGACGCTTGGGTTATCCCAGATTTATATATTTATTATTGGTTTGAACAGGAAAAAATGGGTGGATAATATCGTATATTCGAAAGAAGGATGGGTACCGCTTCAGCTTCAACTATCATATATAATTTTATACGCGTTAAAGCGGAATGGATATATAAAAGCCTTAGATGCCTCAACTAGACATTCATTTCCTGAAAAAAGTCGAATCATTACTCTTTTAGTGTATGCGATAAACTCTTGATTGAAAGGTAAGATCACCTTTAAATATAGCTTTAAACTTTCAACTACTTCAAGATCATTTAAATCGGTTGTCTAAGATTTGTCAAGTGAATTTAGACACATAGTACGCATCCTTGGAACTGACTTGGATGGGTCAAAAAGACTGTGCTACGCGCTATCTCGGATAAAAGGAGTAGGTATAAACCTGGCTTACGCTATTGTCAATGCTCTAAACTTAAATCCTGATCTTAAAGTTGGAGAGTTAACGGATGAGTTAATATCGAAGATTGAGGATGCGATAAGAGACCCTCCGACGTATGGGGTGCCCTTATGGTTTCTAAATCGTAGAAAGGATCTAGAAACCAGTAGAGACCTACATCTCATAGGTTCAGATTTAGACCTAAAGGTTAGAGCTGACATCGACTTGATGAAGGAGATAAAGAGCTGGCGTGGTGTAAGGCATGCTTTTGGCCTTAGGGTTAGAGGTCAAAGAACCCGAACAACAGGTAGGAAAGGTAAGACTGTAGGTGTAAAGAAGAAGTCTTTTAGGTGAGATCTATAATGGGCGATCCCAGAAAGCAACGTAAGAAATATGAAGGGCCACGTCATCCATGGCAGCTTGAACAGCTTGAAGCCGAGCTTAAGCTTTTAGGTGAGTATGGGTTGCGGAATAAACGTGAACTATGGCGTTTAAAGTCTATGCTATCCAAAATTAGAGGGATAGCGAGATCTCTCTTAGGTATGATCGAAGATGAGCCTAGTGAACGAAGGACAGAATACCTTAAAATGCTCGTAAAATTAGGCCTACTAAGGACAGACGCTACTATAGACGACGTGCTCGACCTGGACATTCGAGACCTCTTAGAGAGAAGGCTTCAAACCATAGTCTACAAGAAAGGTCTTACAAAGACAATACATCAGGCTAGGCAGATGATAACTCACGGGCACATCCTAATAGGAGATAGACGAGTTACCATACCCGGATACCTAGTTGAAAAAGATGAAGAAGAGACAGTATCTTACACTACTAAAAGCCCATTTAGCAGTCTTGAACATCCAGCCCTAGCTAAAAGTTAAAATAATGGTTTTTTACAACGGAGAATTTAAATAACCTGAAGATCTTCAAGGAGGTTTAGCCTCCTCCTAGGAGGACTCTTATAGAAAATGGAGATAACTATATTAAAACTGGAAGGTAACAAAGCCTCTTTCATGTTAAAGGGGGTTACCCCCGCCATAGCCAACGCTATAAGACGTACAATTATGGCGGAAGAGACTACAATGACTATTGATGACGTAATGGTTGTAGAGAACACCTCATATATGTACGATGAGATCCTAGCCCATAGACTCGGATTGATGCCACTAACTACAGACTTAGACTCATACGTCTTGCCGGAAGAATGTAGCTGTGGAGCAGATCTAGGTTGCTCAAGATGTCGGACTATCCTAACTTTAGAAGCCGAGGCGGGGAGTGAGGCTAAAACTGTATACTCTGGAGAGCTTACACCCCAAGATCCAGAGGTTAAACCTGTGAATCCAGACGTACCAATAGTCAAACTTGCTCCGGGACAGAAAGTTAGGATAGAGGCTTACGCCAAACTTGGGAGAGGTCGTGATCACGCTAAATGGCAGCCTGTCTCCGTATGTGCCTATAAATATCTGCCTAGGATAACCGTAAATGAAGAACTATGCGATGGATGCGGTGAATGCGTTGAATATTGCCCCAAGCATATTCTAACTCTAGCAGAAGGGCGGCTTAGGGTAGTCGAGGAACTTAAATGTACTACCTGCGGTGAATGTGTCAGACATTGCCCCAAAGAAGCTCCTTCAATAGAAATATCATGGGATGACACGATATTCGTATTCAACATCGAATCTACTGGGGTTCTGCCAATCGATAGGATAGTTAAAGACGCTGCTAAGATACTCATTAAGAAAGTTGAATATCTCAGCAACATAGTATCCACCGGATTCAACTTGGAGGAAGATATTAATGCCGAAGCGTAATCCGAAACTCTTCTGGGATGCCTATTTAGAACGTACGTATGTTGAAAGGAAATATCAGGCTGAGAAGGCGAATATCTGGAGAGCCATAAGCGAGTTTCTAAACAAGCCACGTCGACGTATAATCACCGTTAACCTCAGCCGTATTACCCGATACGTTGAAAAAGGTAAGATAGTCGTAGTTCCAGGTAAAGTCTTAGGGGCTGGTAACATAGACAGCCCCATAACGGTGGCCGCCCTGAACTTCACAGATCAGGCAGAAAGGAAGATAAAGGGTAGAGGAGGAAAATGCCTCCAGCTGAAAGATATCATAGAAGGAGATTTTAACCCATCCCAACTCGTAATCGTAGTGTGAAAGCAGCCATGGAACGTAACGAACCTATAATAATAGAAGGGGAGAACGCGATTCTAGGCCGACTAGTTTGCTTCGCAGCAAAGAGAGCCCTAGAGGGAAGGGAGGTCATCATAGTAAACGCTGAAAAGGTGGCGATATCAGGTAGTAAGGAAACAATTCTAAAAGACGTTAAACGTAAACTTCAGACTAGAACCCTTGGAGCTCTGGAGAAATCTCCTATTCACTACCGGCGACCGGACAGATATGTAAGAAAAGCGATCAGAGGCATGTTGCCTTGGAAACGGACTAGAGGTAGAGAAGCATATAAACGGGTTAGAGTTTATATGGGCGTTCCTCCAGAAGTGTTAGGAAAACAATTCGTAAAGATTGAAGCTTCGGCTTCTAAACTTAAGTGCTCATGGATGAGGGTGGAGGATCTAACTCGTGAAATAGGAGGACTACATGCAGGATGACCGATAAGAAAAAACTGGTATTCGCAGTTGGTAAACGTAAGACCGCTATAGCTAAAGTCATTCTTAAACCAGGACGTGGCAGCGTTACGGTGAACAACGTTCCAGCTGAAATTTTAGAGCCAGAACCTGTAAAGAATAAGATTTTAGAGCCTCTATTAATAGCTGGAGAAAAGATCTCCGAGGTAGATATCTCAGTGAAGGTGAAGGGAGGGGGCTCTATGAGTCGTTCTGAGGCCGCTAGAACCGCCATAGCTAGAGCACTCTTGAGATGGAGTAAGAGTGTAGACCTCCGGAAGAAATTCCTCACCTACGATAGAACCATGCTTGCAGGAGATCCTCGGAGGACTGAGCCTAAAAAGTTTGGAGGACCTGGACCTAGGAGTAGAAAACAGAAATCCTATAGGTGAGAAATCCTTTAAAGGCGAGTGGTCCATTGATAATACCTGTAAGATGCTTTACGTGCGGTAAAGTAATTGCGGATAAGTGGGAGGAGTTTAAACGCAGATTTGATGCAGGAGAGTCTCCCAAAGAAGTCCTAGATAGTTTAGGCTTTCAAAGATATTGTTGCAGGCGTATGTTAATCTCACATGTAGAGCTAGTGGACGAGCTCCTCCTTTACAGTAAGGTTGGTGAAGAGGAAGGGTTAAATGGCGGTCAGAAAGATCGATCGAATGCTAAGTGATAAATGAGGAGAAAACATTGAGTGGCGAAGATCAAGAGATGACGGGGGAGGTTCTTTTGCTTCCTTTAGAACAGTTGTTAGCTGCTGGACTACACATAGGTACCCGTATAAAGACAGAGCATATGGAACCCTTCATATATCGCATTAGAACCGACGGCTTAATCATTCTCAACATAGGTGAAACAGATAAAAGAATAAGGATAGCAGCCAAGTTTATAGCTAGATTCGACCCCCCTAAAGTTTTATTAGTTTCATCAAGACTTTACGGTCACACACCTGTTAAAAAGTTCTGTGAGGCTACCGGAGCCGAATATATAGTTGGGCGTTTCCTTCCTGGATATGTATCTAATCCCTTACATCCCAGCCACTTAGAACCTCAGATACTAGTTGCAACGGATCCAAGAGCCGACTGGCAGGCTATAAAGGAGGCTTCATCAGCTGGAATACCGGTAGTAGCTATGTGTGATTCCGATAATACCTTCTCAAAGGTAGATTTAGCAATCCCAACTAACAATAAAGGTAGAAGAGCCTTAGCAATGATATATTGGCTCCTAGCTCGGCAGGTACTTCGGGAACGTGGTGTGATACCTTCAGAGGGGGAAATGTCTTACACAGTAGACGATTTCGAAGCTAAGCTTGCTGCCACAATGAGGGCAGGGGCTTAAATATGAAGGTTAGGAAGCCCTGCCAAGCGGGTGTATTCTACCCAGGTTCCAGGGAGGCCTTAATAAATGATATAGAGCGAAGCTTCACTCACCGATTTGGCCCAGGCGCCATACCTAAACCGAAACCCGAAGGGCCTCGTAGAATGATGGGTTTACTTTCTCCCCATGCAGGTTACATCTACTCTGGCCCAATAGCCGCCTTCTCGTATAAAGCTCTAGCCGAAGACGGTGAGCCTAAAGTTGCTGTGATTATAGGGCCTAACCATACTGGAATGGGGAGCGGTGTGTCCATTATGACCGAAGGTGAATGGGAGACGCCTCTAGGAAAGGTGAAAATAGACGTAAAGACCGCCGAAGCCATAGCCGAAGTTTCAGACATCCTAGATATAGATGATAAAGCGCACCTCCTTGAACATTCAATAGAGGTTCAAATACCCTTCCTCCAGTACCTCTACAATGGAAAGATCGCTATCGTACCAATAACAATGATGATCCAAGATATAGAAACCAGCCGAGAAGTGGCTTCAGCTATATTCGGAAAAACCAAAAGTATAGATGCAGTAATAATAGCATCTTCAGATATGACCCATTACGAACATCAAAGTTCCGCAATAGTAAAAGATAAGACAGCATTGGATATGATAACCCAACTAGATATCGAAGGGCTTTATAAAATAATAGAATCAGAGAATATGTCTATTTGCGGATACGGTCCAATAGCGGTCCTTATGCACTGTGCGAAGCTTTCAGGTTTATCCGAGGTTATACTGGCCGCTTATAAAACTAGCGGCGATGTAACAGGAGACTACGCGGCGGTAGTTGGATACGCCTCCATAATCTTCAAGAGGTAGAAGCTCAAAGGAATGTTAACGACTAACCTTGCTTTTTCCTTATGAGTACCACTCGTGAACTTTCTTCTATGGAAGTGGATGAAAACTAGGCTATTACAATCGCTATAAACCGAAAGACCATAACCCACGCGACCGATAAAGGCGTCTAGCCATCTTAACCATAAACTTTTAGAAGGCACCGATCAAATAATATAAATAATGGATAGTGTCTATTATGGGGAGCGGTCTTGGATACGGGAAAGTCATCCTTTTCGGAGAACATTTTGTCGTGTATGGTCTTCCAGCGATAGTCAGTGCTATCGGATCTAAAACGACAGCCTCTGTAAAGAGGCTAGAGATCCCGGAGTTGCATCTCATCGACGATAGGCCAGAGATCCCAGGGTATAAGAAGGAGAAGATGGAGGAACAGCGTAAATCTATAAAGAACATTCTAAGGTTCTGTGGAATAAACCTTGAGGAGCAGGGCTTGGAGGTAGAGTTTAATGGAGATTTGGTTGCTGCCAGTGGTATAGGAGCCAGTGCTGCAAGTTGTACGGGGTTAGCAGAAGCCTTAAATGACGAATTTAAACTTGGATTCGATAAGGAAAAAATAAACGCTGCAGCCTTCGAAGGAGAGAAGGCCTATCATGGTAATCCTAGCGGAATAGACAATACAGCCGCTACCTATGGTGGGCTAATCTGGTTTAAGAGGAATCTAAACGAAGGCCCGAACATAATGGAGAAGTTGAAGATGAAAGAACCTACTGAGATTGTAATCGCCAACACAGGTGTCACAGCAAGCACGACAAAAGTGGTCGCTGACGTGAGACGTCAGAGAGAAAAGCAGCCTGAAAAATTCGATAAGATATTCAAGAAATATGATCGTATGGTCGTCGAGGCTCGTGCGGCGCTACTTGGAAATAAACTCGAGAAAGTTGGAAAACTCATGAACGAAAACCAAGAATTACTAAGGCAGATTGAAGTTTCGTCCCCAGAGCTGGAAAATCTAATCAATACTTCATCGAACCTGGGAGCGTTAGGAGCAAAACTAACTGGAACTGGCAAAGGTGGAAACATGATAGCATTAACTCCAGGCAAAGAACTACAAGAAAAAGTTTACAATAAACTCCTGAAACAAGGTTATTCGGTTTGGAAGACGCTTATCGGCGTTTAATAAGGTGGAATTTAGACCTAGGATCAGAGGTGAGAACATGGGTTTAAGGGAGTACGTAAAGAAATTATCTAAAGAAGAGAAGCTTGTGAAAGTAGAAAGAGAAGTTTCTAAAAATTTAGAGGTTGCTGGGATACTCAAAGAGCTGGAACCGACTCCTGTCATATTTGAAAAAGTTAAAGGATCAGATTATAGGGTCATAGGCAATCTTTGCTGCAGCAAAGATGCGATTGGAATCTACTTGGGGATTCCAGCCAGTGATCTAATACCTACAATGGCAAATGCTATAGAAAACGGTAAGAAGCCCGAGAAAGTTAAGAATCCCCCCTGCCAAGAGGTAGAGGAGATGGAGGTGGATTTGGATCTACTTCCGATACTGTTTCACTGCAGCATGGATGGAGGCAACTACATAAGCTCCGCGGTGGTCATAACGAGAGATCCAGACTACGGACAGAATATGGACTTTCATAGAGCGATGCAGTTTGGAAAGAATAAGATGTGCACTAGAGTGATTAAGGGAAGACATTTTCATAAATTCCTAGAAAAGAATGGTGAGCTGGAAGTAGCGTATTGTATAGGAAACTCGCCCAATGTCTTGGTTGCCGCCGCAACTTCGGTGGACATGGGCGTCAACGAGCTATGGATAGCTAATGCTTTGGAAGAGCTTAAAGTAGCAAAGGCGAAGAGCGTCGACCTTAATATTCCCGCCGAATGTGAGTTCGTCCTTGAAGGCAGAGTTTATTTAAACGAGAGGCATGAGGAGGGGCCTTTCGTGGATCTTACAGAAACATACGACATTGTTAGAAATGAACCTGTATTCGAGATTAAAAAGATTACCCATAGAAGAGATGCAATATGGCAGGAAATCCTACCAGGAGCCTTGGAACATAAGGTTTTGATGGGAATGCCCCGGGAACCCACAATATTCAAGAGTGTTAACGATTTCGATGTGAGATGTCTCGACGTAAATGTAAATCCTGGGGGATGTTCATGGCTTCACGCTATAGTAAAGATAGACAAACGAAATGAAGATGACGGAAAAAAGGCTATTGAAGGAGCTTTTAAAGGCCATAAAAGCTGTAAACACGTCTTTGTCGTTGACGAGGATATAGACATTTATGATCCACTCGATGTGGAGTGGGCGATGGCGACGAGATTTCAAGGTGATGTAGACCTAATAATAAAGGACAAAGAGCCTGGAAGTAGTTTAGACCCTAGCGCTGAACCCGATACCAAGTTGACGACAAAGATGGGTTTTGACATGACAAAACCCTTGAAAGTCCTGAAAGGCAAGAATTTTGAGAAAGCGGAATTTCCAAGGGTGGACGTATCTAAATATGTTCATGGGTGAAGAGTTTGAAACTTGATTCGGTAGAGAAGAAAATGCTTGAAGGCGGATACGGAAAGTCCGTGAGGAAGAGCATGGAGATAATTACGACATTAGGAGAAATTTTTGGGGCGAATAGACTAGTGGATGTCAGTTCTGTTCAAGTTGCCGGTGTGAGTTACGCAAACCTCGGAGAGGCGGGAATAGAGTTTCTAGATGAGATGGCAGAAGATGGTCAAACAAGGGTCTTGACGACATTGAATCCTGCGGGCATGGATATGGAAAACTGGGAAAATCTAGGAATAGATTCAGATTTTGCAAGAAATCAAAAAAGAGTCATTAAAGTTTTCGAGAAGATGGGTATCATATCCACATGCACTTGTACACCATACTTGATCGGGAACCTCCCACATTTCGGAGAACATGTCGCTTGGTCTGAATCTAGTGCTGTTTGCTATGCCAACTCGGTTCTGGGAGTTAGAACCAATAGGGAGGGAGGACCAAGCGCTTTGGCGGCGGCTTTGACTGGAAAGACGGCAGAATACGGCCTTCACCTAGATGAAAACCGACAAGCTGAATTGACTATTAATGTGGAAAGTGAGATATCCGAAACTTATAGATTTGGAGCCCTCGGAAAAACTGTTGGAGATAAAGCAGGTGGGAGGACGGTTTACATTAGGGGTATTGATAAGGCGTCCGTTGAAGAGTTGAAATCCTTTTGCGCTAGTATAGCGACCTACGGTGGAACGGCCATGTTCCATATGGAGGGTATAACTCCTGAAAGTAAAAACACTCGAATTCCACGGGAGAATATCACTATAGAGGAAGATGATATTGACAAGGCTATTGAAGAGCTAACCGACGAATCTGAGGTAGACTTTGTCAGCATAGGATGCCCTCATTGCTCCATAAAAGAAATTGCCGAGATCACCGAGCTTCTGAGAGGAAAGAAGGTGAATAAAGAGCTTTGGATAACCACTGCACGTCCAATAAAAGAAATTGCGGATAGGATGAGCTACAGTAATGTCATAGAGTCTTCTGGAGCAAAATTTGCTTGCGACACCTGTTGTGTAGTAGCTCCTATCAAAGGCAGATTCAAGACTCTTTGCACAGACTCGGCTAAGGGATGCTTCTACGCAAGGGGAAAGAACAAATTTAACACAAAGCTTAATTCGATTAAGAAATGCATAGAGGCTGCTTTGAATTGAAGCTAAAAGGGAGAAAAATTTATAAAGGTGAAGCTGAAGGGGAGGCCCTGGTTACAAGCCAAAATATAAGCTTTTACGGAAGCGTTGATCCGGAGACTGGTGTAATAACCGAGAAGGACCATGAACTTGAGGGGAAGAGCATAGTAGGGAAAGTCTTAGTCTTTCCAACGGGAAAAGGATCAACGGTAGGCTCCTACACTCTTTATAGGCTCAAAAAGAACGGAAAATCTCCAGTTGCCATCATAAATAAGAAATGTGAAACAATCGTCGCTGTTGGTTGCATAATATCTGAGATAGCTTGCATTGACAAAATAGAGATAGAGAAGATACCGGCGGGGGCTCTTTTAGATGTGGACGCGGAAAATGCGACAATAGAAGTGAAGGAGCCCTCTAGATAGACCTACTCTCAGCTTATCGGACCAAGTTTAACGCGCGCTAATCGATTTAACTGAAGTTTATTCTTTTATGACCCCTCTTAAACTTAACATTCAAAATGGAAATCAATAGTAATCCAATTGAATAAACTGAAGATATAGAAGTCGTTTAGGTATAGGCGCGCACTAAACCTATTTAGAGGATGAGAAGATGATCGAAATCTACAACGATAGTCAGGCATAATACTATGTTCGCGAGAGGTAAATCTAAGGAGATTTAAACTATTGCCCTCAGAGGAGGTTGAGATTAGGAAACAGGATCACATTAGAATATGCCTTGAGAGGGATGTTGAATCCCAAGAGAGCTCAGGCTTCAATGAAACAGCCTTGGTACACGACAGTCTACCTGAACTTGCTTTAACGGAGATAGATATATCCACAGAGCTCCTTGGAAAGAAGATCAAAGCTCCAATAGTCATCGAACCCATAACTGGGGGAACCGAAGAGTCCGTCAGTATAAACCGTAACTTGGCGGAGATCGCTGAAGAGCTGGGGATAGTTCTTTCAATTGGAAGTCAGAGGGCCGCCTTAGAGGACTCTAGACTAGAGCGCACTTATAGGGTGGTTAGGGATACAGCACCAAGCACCGTAATCCTAGCCAATATAGGGTGCGCTCAACTTCTACGTAGGGACCCATTGGAGATTGCCGAGGCTGTGGTCGAGATGATAGATGCTGACGGTTTAACGGTGCACTTGAATCCACTCCAGGAATCGATCCAGCCGGAGGGAGATACAGACCTTCAAGGAGTGCTAAACCAGATAGGGAGGTTAACAAGTAACCTGAAGGTTCCGATCATAGTAAAGGAGACCGGGGCAGGAATCTCCAAGGAAACAGCGTTGAAGCTTGAACATCACGGAGTTGAAATGGTTGATACAGCTGGATTAGGGGGAACAACTTGGGCTGGTGTGGAGCATTATAGGAGTCTAGCGAAAGGAGACCATGTAAGAGCCCGACTAGGTAAACGTTTTTGGGATTGGGGGATACCAACAGTGGTGAGCCTAGTTGAGATCTTGGAATTTACGTCTATGAAGGTAATTGCTTCAGGTGGTGTGAGGAGTGGTTTAGACGTAGCCAAGGCAATGGCTTTAGGTGCAGAGGCAAGTGGACTTGCACTCCCACTGTTGAAAGCTGCTGTTAAGTCTAAAGAAGCCATATCGGAACGTCTAGATATTGTGATCCAGGAGCTGAGGCTTGCTTTGTTCCTGACTGGATCAGGAGATTTGGCGTCTCTAAAATGTAAACCGCTAATCTTGATGGGAAAAACCGCCGATAGACTCTTAAAGAGGGGTGTAGATGTTAGCCGCTACGCTAGGAGACATTTAAAATGAACGAGAAAACCTCTAGGATGCCAAGGTTTTATGCCCTCTCTCCTGATGAGAGGTTGAGGTTAGTGAGGGAGTTTGCAGATCTGACGGATGAGGATGTGAGATTACTAAGGAATACAGGGTCTTTACCGCTAAACCAAGCTGACAAGATGGTTGAGAACGTCATCGGTGCGATGCAGCTTCCGCTCGGAGTAGCAGTTAACTTTCTGATAAACAGTAAAGAGTACCTCGTACCAATGTCAATAGAGGAACCTTCGGTTATAGCCGCCGCCAGCAACGTGGCTAGAATGGCTAGGGGATGTGGGGGATTCCACGTTCAAAGCATGGAATCTATAATGATCGGCCAGATACAAGTGACTAGACTTAAGAACCCTCATAAGGCTAGGTTCTCTTTGTTGACGGAGAAAGAAAAGATCGTAGAAGAAGCGAATAGGCAAGACCCTATCCTTATAGCCCATGGAGGGGGGGTGAAGGACGTAACAGCTCGAGTTATCTCAGGGACTTCGAAGTCCACGCTCGTAGTTGAGTTGCACGTCGATTGCAAGGATGCTATGGGAGCGAATGTTGTCAATACGATGGCTGAGGCTGTTGCCCCCATTGTTGAGGATGCTACTGGAGGATACGTGCTTCTTAGGATCGTGTCAAATCTATGCGTGGAACGTCTGGTTAGGGCCTCCGTTACGGTGGAGAAGGATACCTTAGGCGGTGAGGATGTGGTGGATGGTATAGTAGAGGCCTATGAGCTTGCAGCCTCAGATATCTATAGATGCGCTACCCATAACAAAGGGATTATGAATGGAATAATAGCCGTAGCGTTAGCTACTGGAAATGATACTCGTGCTTTGGAGGCGGGCGCCCATACCTACGCCACCTTAAAGGGCGGATATAAACCTCTAACCGTCTGGGAAAAGACTGGGGAGGGCCACCTCACTGGTACCATAGAGCTGCCCCTAGCCGTAGGTATTATAGGAGGAGCTACAGCAGTCCATCCTATAGCTAAGATATCTCGTAAGATACTCGGTGTTAAGACGGCTAGGGAGTTGGCTGAAGTTATGGCTGCTGTAGGCTTGGCACAGAACTTAGCTGCTTTAAGGGTACTCGTGAGTGAGGGCATCCAGAGGGGTCACATGAAGTTGCATGCTAGGAATATAGCTTCCACGGCGGGGGCGGAAGGTACACTAATAGATGAGATAGCTGTGAAAATGGTTGAAGAGGGGAACATTAAGCTGGATAGAGCAAAGGAGTTGCTTCAAAGTTATAAACTTGAAGGTCTAAAGAGCTCCGATTAGGAATGAAGCTAACCCTAAAGCCATCCATAGCAGTACCCATGACTTTATTGATAGGGCTTCTCTAGGCGAAATCCCAAAGAACAGCCTCGTAGAAGAGTATAAGAAGCCTAGATCCGCTGCAGATACTGTAATACCGTAAAGGGGTGAGAGCCAACCCGATATTAGGGGTACGGGGCTTACAGCCACAGCAGCCAGATAGAATGCAGCTGCAATCCTAGCAGCTTTTTTAGATCCACAGGTAACCGCCAAAGTTCTAACATCCTTAATCTTATCCCCCTCGATATCTGCTATTCCCTTAGTAACTTCACGACCAGTATTGGCTAGGAAAGCCATCAACGAGAAGACTATTAATGCTCCGGATAGTGAGCCGACAACGACACCTCCAAATACAAAGGGTAAGCTTACACATAGACTGACTATTAGGTTGCCTAAAAAACCTGTACGCTTCCCAGCCAAGTTATAGTATAACATCAAGCCAACCGAGAACAGAGCTATTAGGAAGGCTCTCAAGTTTATAAGCGTCGACACGATTAACCCAAGCACAGCCAATAATATGCCCGTTTCAAGCGCACAGGAAGCCGTCACCAAACCTGAAGGAATCGGCCTACTGGGAGCATTTAAAGCATCAATCTCCCTATCGAAATAATCGTTTATACACATTGTCCCTGCCGTCAATAGGAAACCTACGGAGAATCCTAGAATACAATTCAACCATGGGCAGTCCCCTCGAGAAGCTATAAAGATCCCTGTTATGACGGCTAGCCCCATCATAATACCGTTGTTCGGACGCATAAGATTAAGGATGCCATAGATCCAACCGGACATAATTGTATCTTTACTTGACAGGTGAACTCCCTCACAGCTTTCCCTAGCTAAAATAGATTAAATATGTTTAATAGATGTTTTACTCCCTTCTGATAAGAGATGTTTTGATGTGAACGGTAATGGATTACTATGACATAGTCGTAGTAGGAGGAGGACCCGCAGGGCTCGCAGCCGCTAAAAAGTTGATGGACAATGGATTGAGTGTAATACTCCTGGAACGTGAAGATACCCTAGGCAGAAAATCCTGTGGCGAAGCGATATCAGATGCGTCTTTAAGAGATGCTGAGCTTGAACGTTCACCACGCTTCATAGCAAACCAGATTACTGGAGCACTAGTATATCCTCCAGACGAGACTAATCCAATCTCGATAGAGAGAGGATCCGAATTCATCGAGTTAGGCTACATACTTGATAAGCCATCCTTCCTTAACGCACTAGCCGAAAGGGCTGAAGCTAAAGGCGTCGAAGTGAGGTTAAACTTCAATGTAACTGGGGGATTTAAAAAAGCTTCTCAAATCAAAGTCAAAGCCAAGCATCCAAACGACAGAGAAGATACTATCAGTTGCAGAGCACTGCTAGGCTGCGACGGGTACAACTCTATCGTAAGGAAAATCTTCTTCAAACCTTCTAGAATAGAGATGATCTCATGCATACAGTATTCCATAGAGAACTGCAATATAGATGATGAGCATATCATGGAGTTCTATACAGGAAATAATGTCGCTCCAGGAGGGTACGTTTGGATATTCCCAAAAGGAAATGGAATAGCGAACGTAGGAATAGGCGTAAGAGAAGGCTCGCCTAGAGTATATCTTGAAAAGTTCATTGATGTCCATCCAGATAAGTTTAGAGCAGCAGATATAGTTAAGGTAAGTGGGGCCCCAGCTATCATAAGCGGACAACTTGAAGAGATAGTGGAGGACTCTATACTCCTCTGCGGAGAGGCGGCTGGTCACGTCATGCCCCTAACTGGGGCAGGGATCCACACTGGTATAGTATCAGGTAAGATAGCGGCTAGAACCGTAGTAGAAGCTTTAAATGAAGCCGATAAACTCGATAAGGAGCTTCTTCTAAAATATCCTAAAGAGTTCTACGTGGTATATGGTAAAAAGATTGAGAGAAGCTTGAAAGCTTTAAAGATGATGGAGGGGCTAAGTGATGAAGACTTGAACACTCTAGCCGACCTAATCGATGGCAGAGACGTGGTTAACCTATCCAGCGGCGAGGATTTTGAAGGCATAATTAAAAAGCTTCTGAAGCATCCGGTTCTAGCGTTTAAAGTTGCACATAAACTGCTCCAATAACCAAATAACCTTTAGATCTAGTTTTTATGGTGAAGGTGCTCAAAGAGGTGCCATATAAACAGATAGTGCGTGCTAAACGAATTATGGCCTATGTTTTCGAAAATTAGTAACTGTTAATTTGAACCAAATTCAAATACTATTATTTTTTCTGGAGAAACGTGCGTTAAATCGCTTTACATCTACATTTATTCATCATTTTGATACATTAACTTTAACTAAGAATAGCGAAGTTGTTGTATAAAATATAAGCTTGTCTCCTTTTACTCCATAGTGTTCGGCACGAGGTACTTCGCGGTGAATGATGTTCAGAACTACTTGGAAGTGAAAAGGACAAAACCTTACTACAATTTAATAAGAAGGATTAGGTTCCCCTCCTCTAAACTTATATATGAGAGGGTCTTTGTTGTGGTGTTAATTGGAGGTATAACCTCCTTCCTCATTGTAAACCCTAGCATAGAAGGGCTTCTTAAAGGGCTTATATACGGGCTCCTCGGAGTGGCTTCTCCACTGCTAGTTGGAGCTGTCTTTTCCCATAAGATAACCGGAAATGATCCTCTATTAACGTTTAGGAGATGTCTCGCCTTAGCATTATTTTCCTCCGTTATATGGGGTTTCGCTATGATCTTAGGAGCGACTTTGAGTCGGGTTTACAGTTCATTCAGATTCCCCATACATACTACTCTACTTGCGGTTTTTCTCGTCACTCCCTTAAGGACATTAGCCGTAAATTCTATATCGTCTCAAAGTCTTTGGAGGAAACTCAGTACCTCCTTTATAGAACCTGCCGCATGTCTAGTAGCAGCTAACCTGTTATTAGGATTACCTATAATAAAGGTTCTTCAGGCGTTCATCTTAACAACGGGCTTATCCACATCCTATACGCTTCTGTTGAGAGCTTATATTGAACTTAGAGGTCGGAGACAGTTGGGGATCTCTCCGTCAGAACTTTTCAAAGGTTTCTTAATTGAATGGCTGGAGAAGAAAAATGAAGTTGTTGAAGGATTTCTCGAAGAACTCAGCACTGAAGATATAGTAAGGATAACTATTATCAAGTTTAGGGATATTACAAATAAAAGCTTAAAGGCAGCACTTGCGATAGCAAACTATCACCCAGGTCCCTTATTAAATATTGGTAGCAGCACCCTTCCATCCAATATACAGAAGGTCGTCATGGATAAGTTTAGAATACCAATCATAACTCCTCATGGAATCTCAGGGCATGACCGCAACCTTGTATCGCAGGTTCAGAATGCGAAAGTTATATCTAAGATCGTAGAGCTTCTTGAGAGTAAAAGTTACTGGGGTAGAGTTACTGAGCCCGTTGAAGCCATATATGGAAGTGCAACATCCAGATGCCAGGTATTCAGTAAATGTGCGTTAGTAACATTAACTAGGGCACCTGAAGATATGGAGGATATTCCTCCCAAAGTAGAGGATGAGGTGATCGAGTACTCTAAAGGCATATTCGAGCACTCAGCACTAGTAGATGCTCACAATTCAATAAGCAAGGAGACAGTATTGGCTGAAAAAGATTTAGAGGATCTAACTCAAGCCGCGAAGCTCTCCATCAAATATGCGAGTGAGAGACCTGAACTTCCATTCCAGATTGGCATAGCTGAAATCGATCTGAGAGACTATGAGCTAAAGCATGGTATTGGCCACGGAAGCGGATACGTATGCCTAATAAATGTTGATGGGAAACCCCTCTCTTACGTGGTTATAGACGGTAATAATATGGTTAGGGGATTGAGAGAAGATATACATAATGCCTTGGAAGCTGCTGGTATAACGCCGGTGGAGACGATGACCACGGATACCCATGCAGTAAACGGTGTAGTATCTGCAGATTTAGGTTACTTCCCCGTGGGGGCAGTCATATCCTACAGCGAGCTTATAGGTCGCATAGTAGACGCAGTTAGAAGGGCTGAAGAGTCTATGGTTGAAGCTGAAACCTCTTACACTACAGATGAGGTGAAGGTGAAAACCTTAGGCTTAGCCCTATTCAGTAAATTAGCTGCTTCAATGTATTCTATGAGTAAAGTTGTAGCTGCCTCAGTAATCTCTATTATAGTCTTATCCCTATACATACTGCTATTGACAGCCAGTTAGGGGCGATCTGAATAAAAAGCCTTAGGAGGTTAAAATTGGCTGATAAGAAGCCCCGAACTATTGGAAGCAGTACGTAAATACGCGCTAGCCAATGGCGTTAGGCATAAAGGAAAGGCCGAGCTTAAACCCGTACTTTCAGGTATACTGGCTGAGAAACCTGAGCTTAAGAGGCATGTCAAATCCCTTGTGAAAATTGTAGACCGTATCGTCGACGAGGTGAACTCTATTC
This sequence comes from uncultured Candidatus Bathyarchaeia archaeon, assembly GCA_964346575.1. Taxonomy (GTDB): domain Archaea; phylum Thermoproteota; class Bathyarchaeia; order 40CM-2-53-6; family DTGE01; genus CAYFVN01. Next base: position 3,270 of record CAYFVN010000098.1, on the reverse strand, counting down.
CCGTTGAGTTGCAGCTGAGAGAACTTGGAGAGAAGTATCCGGAATTAGTATGGGGGGTTGGGCGGGAAGTTGAGGAGAGTAAAAGGTTGCCTTCACTACCTAACATGGATAGATACGAAAAAGTTGTTACGCGTTTCTCTCCAAATCCAGACTGTGTACTCCATATAGGATCTTTAAGGGCAATTATACTATCTCACGAATATGCTCGAATATATAATGGAAAGTTCATCCTCCGGTTTGAGGATACCGATCCCAGGTTGAAGAGATCCTCTTTAGAGTTTTATATGGCCATAAGAGAAGACTTAGAGTGGCTTGGATGTCTCTGGGATGAGGAGTATATCCAAAGTGAAAGGCTTTCCATCTATTATAATTACGTATTTAAGCTGATAGAGCTAGGCGGGGCCTACGTCTGTACTTGTAGAAGAGATGAGTTTAAGTCTAGATTAGAAAATAGACTACCCTGCCCCTGTAGAGTTCTTGCAAGGGATGTACACCTAGAACGGTGGGGTTATATGATGGATGGGAAGTTTCGAGAGGGAGAGGCTGTAGTTAGAGTTAAAACTGATTTAACGCATCCTAATCCAGCTGTAAGAGATTGGCCTGCATTCAGGATAATAGATACCAAAAGAAATCCCCATCCAAGAGTTGGAAGCAGACACAGGGTATGGCCTCTCTACAACTTTGCATGTGGTATCGATGACCATTTGATGGCGATAACTCACATAGTACGTGGTAAGGAGCATCTAACCAACACGGTGAGGCAGAAATATCTATACAGCCATTTCGAATGGGATTACCCGGAGGCAATCCACTATGGTAGATTGAAAATGATGGATACAGAGCTGAGTAAATCCAGCATTATGAGAAGAGTTAGCTCTAAGAAGGTATGGGGATTCGACGACCCGAGGCTACCCACTATCAAAGCGCTTAAGAGGAGAGGTATCTCAGCCAGTGCCCTAAAACGGTTAATCATAGAGATAGGTCCTAAGCCTGTCGACGCTACTATAAGCTGGGAGAACATCTACGCCTATAATAGGCAGATACTGGAACCTATCTCGAAAAGATACTTTTATGTTGAGAATCCTATATTCTTAAAAGTCGAAGGAGTTGCTGAAGAGGTCGTAGCAGCTATACCTTTCCATCCAAGCCACCCTGAGATGGGGGAGCGTTTAATTCGAATAAAACCTAGATCCGATAAAAGCACTCTACTACTCATATCTAGCAAAGATCTGGATCTTATAGAGAACTTCAAAACCTTTAGACTTATTGGATTGTTCAACGCTACCTTTAGTAAAAGGGAAGACAATAAAGTTTTAGCAGTCTATAAGACCAAAGAATATAAGGCTGCTAAGGGTCATAAGATACCGCTCATTCAATGGGTGGACTCCACTGATAACATAGATGTAAAACTGACACTGCCCAAAGCGGATTTATCGAAGGGGAAAGGGGAGAAGACATTTATCGACGTAAAGGTTGGTGAGACTGTTCAACTTATACGTTTTGGATTCGCTAGAGTGGACAATATAGAAAACCGGCAGGTGCGTCTGTTTTACACTCATAAGTAACATATCCCTCCAACTTCAGTCCAATATTAGAAGGGAAGCCAATTACTTTTTGAAGAATTCACCTATATCCAAGTTCAGAATTGGCGACCTAAACCATATCATACGGTGGACTAATACAGATGGAGAGTGCATCGAAAGGTTCATTAAATAGTAGGTATCTCCCTTACCAAGAGTAGGCTGATGAGGGTGAAGCGAAATGTCTAAATCATTTTTTATAAAGTTTGAAGTACCAAAAGAGACCGCTGACAAGGCCTACCAACTGGTTCAAGTCTCTCGAGGTTCTGGAAAGATAAGAAAGGGAACTAACGAGACTACTAAGGCTGTTGAGCGTGGAATAGCTAAGTTGGTAATAATAGCGGAGGACGTAGAACCTCCACAGGTAGTAGCGCATCTTCCTCTACTATGTGAGGAACGTAAGATACCTTACCTATATGTGGCTAGCAGATCGGAGCTTGGACGTGCGGCTGGATTAGATGTGAATTGCGCGGTCATATCGGTCTTGGATGAGGGGGATGCGGCTGAGACTTTAAAAGAACTAATAAAAGCCGCGGAGAATCTGAAGAAGGAAGGTGTCAAACGAATTGAGCAGCAAGGCTAGGATTGAGGAGGAACCCACTCCCTCGGAGGTTACTCAGGTAATAGGTAGAACAGGCGCAACGGGTGAGGTCATTCAGGTTCGAGTGAGGATACTGGAAGGTAAGGACAGGGGTAGGATAATAACCAGAAACGTTAAAGGTCCAGTAAGACTAGGAGACATTCTGATGCTTCGAGATACAGAACGTGAAGCTAAGAAGATAAGATAGAACTATGTAAAACGGTGTAGCTTATTGCCTAGAACTTTTGGTTGCTCATTCTGCGGCAAAGAGTATAAGCAAGGTATCGGCATAACATTCGTCAAACGTGATGGATCTTTACTCAACTTCTGCTCAAGTAAATGCCGTAGAAGTACTCTTGATCTAAGACGGGATTCAAGAAAGTTGAAATGGACGAAATACTATGGAGGAAAAGAGAGAGGCGCCTAAAACTCAAGATTTTCAAGGAAGATGAAATACCGAAAGGATGTAGAGATCTACATAGCGCGCGCGAGATCAAGTCGTGAAAGAGAAAAAAAGAGACATCTTGAAAATCGACATCCTAGATAAGAGTCTTACCAATGCGGAAGCTCGTGGACATTCCTTTGAAAATAAAGCGAGCTGGGACTCTAACTTTTTATGTATCGATTAGTACATTCACGCATGTAAAAGGGTAGCCACATTTCATAAAAAAACCAGATTCGAGGAATATGTATGTCAATACGTCAGCCGGTAGTAGCTGTGTTAGGTCATGTGGATCATGGGAAGACTACTCTCTTAGATAGAATCAGAGGTACCACAGTAGCCCTAAGGGAGCCCGGCTCTATGACTCAATGGATAGGCGCTAGCCTGATACCTGCCGAAGTATTGAGAAGGATCTGCGAATCTCTTCTTGAGAAATTTAAATTCAAAGTAGCTATACCTGGGCTACTTTTTGTAGATACTCCTGGCCATGAAACATTTTCAAATTTACGTCGTAGAGGAGGTTCAGCCGCAGACATCGCTATACTCGTCATAGACGTTATGGAAGGAGTTGAACCTCAGACTATTGAATCTCTTGATATACTCATAGACCGAAAGGTACCCTTCCTTGTTGTTGCGAATAAGATAGATAGAATACGAGGTTGGAATCA
>CAYFVN010000097.1:0-6503 GCA_964346575.1 uncultured Candidatus Bathyarchaeia archaeon | reverse complement strand
GGGTCCAGATGCATGGTGCACAAATCAATGGAGCAGTAATAAGGACGGTTCAGGAGAGACTTGGCACTACCGTATAATTGGGGTCGGTCTAGACCTTGAGGCTAGTGAATATTGGAGAGAGGGCGGATACGCCATCTGGGGTCAGTTCGAGGTAATATTGTCTCACGGTACTTATGCCGATGACGGACATATGGTGCATGAATGGGAAGCTTTAGCGTCTCCAGCAGGTCTTGGAGGACCCAACTAACCCCAACATTTTTTTATGATTATATACAACGACGATAATAACTTACTTGGAAACGTCAAGAGCGGCGATGCACACCCATAATCATCTCTTTCCCTTTACATATCTGGTTCGATCGGGGCATATCCTACTGAATCTCTATGCGTTAGCGAGCACCTCGCATAAAGAATCCGCTCCTTTAAAACCAAGTCGTATAAAATGAGATCCTATTTTCTATACCCTTATCCCAACCTATGTTGGATATGGTTCCTTCCATGTTATTTCTTGTGTATGTGTTGGGGTTCCCTTTTTTTGTTTTGGTTCAAACAATAAAGTTCAGTGACGAAATGGAAGGCTTTACCGCACTGCCAGAGTAGGGTTAGGCTATTTCGTGTCAAACCTCAGATAAGACCGAGGGAATTAAGTCGGTATTTCGATATCTATCTGTTCGTATTTTGTGTCCTTCTCTTCCCAAGACTCCAAGTAAGAGTAAATCAGCTTTAGGGTCGCCGGCTTCGCCTCGACTGGAATCTCATAGATCAGGATGCCTGTTGATCCGGGGACGAGCTCACTTTCAGATTTTATGTCGTGTGGATCTCTGAATTTCCACCCTCGAAAAATCAAGCCAATCGGCCTGCATTCGTGGCCTTCATCGTCGATTAAACCGGATCCGCCACACATCATCTTCGTTACATGCACCTGTTTTATCTTTGAAACGGTCAAATGGAGGATGACGTAGTCGCACCCTTTTTCGACGGATGCTAGGGTTCTTCCCTTAAATAATTCGGCCACTTCATCGGGTATAGTTTCGGTTCTCTCCATCTTGTCCAGAACTATACAGATTCGCATATACTAAGTGAGTCTAAAGCATTTCCTTTAGATATGTAGAAAATTTCCCTTTATTTCCTCTTTTAGCGCGCGCAGACAATGATGAATGACCAGACTGGCAACCTCAATAGGAGAATACTGCTCCAGGATGGAACGGCACGACGGGGGGTGGCCGCAAGTCTGAAAAAGTGGAAAAGATACTCAAGTGTACACAAGCGAATGCAAGGGATGAGGTATCACTTTAACTTTATAGATTAGAGACTAATGATCGATAGATCATCTTTTTATAGCACCCAATGAAAGCCCACTCACCAAGTATTTTTGCATGAAGAAAGCGCCAAAAGCCGGGGGCAGTAGCAATAGTGTTCCTACGGCAGCAGCTCTACCCCAGTAGAACTCCATGAAACCGAGCTGAGAAGCCGCAAAAACCGAAGCAGTCCGAGTGGTAGCCGACGTAAGGACTAACGCCAACATGAACTCCTTCCAACAGTAGATGGCGGTTATCACAGCTGACGCCGCCATTCCAGGCGCTGCAAGTGGAAATATGATTCTAAGGAAGGCATACAATGGGGAACATCCGTCGAGCATTGCAGCCTCATCTAGTTCCTTTGGTACGGCGTCGAATGAGGCTGTCATAATCAAGAAGCACACGGGCATATTGATCGCAACGTCGACCAGAATCAGAAATAAAAGCGACCCTTGCATCTTTACGCTTATCGAATAAGTGAACATGGGTAAGGCGATCGCTACGGGCGGCATCATCACGATCGAGAGAACGGCGAGCCTTAAAGATGGGCCTCCAACCTTATATCTGCTTACAGAATAGCCTGCAAAAGAGCCAATGCACAAACTTAGTGTAACAGTAGATAATACTAATACCAGCGAGTTTTGGATGGAGGTCCCTAAGCCTGGGAACGAGAAAAGCTGTCTCCAATTCTCCATCGTGGGATTGAAGAGTCCAAGTGGCGAGGATATGATGTCCGTTGGGGTCTTCAGCGAAGTCTCGAACAGGAAGACTATGGGTGCTATGAAGATGATAAGGATGAAGACGACCATCGCGTAAATCATGACGCGCCCAAGATACTCGCGCGACATATTTTCAGCTAACACCCCTCTCAGGTCTTAAATATCTAAAGAAGACGAACGCTATCACCAGCAGCACGTATAATGTCGCAGATGCTACCGTATTGGCATAACCTATATCCGCCGCATGGAAGGCCACAGTGTAAATGCGCATAACGAGGGATAGCGTAGCATACCCTGGCCCACCCCATGTGAGGAGAAAGGGTAGGTCGAAAAACATGAAAAGTTGAACCATCCTCAAGACCAGTACTATGGCGATAGCGGGCCTCATGAACGGTAACGTGATGTGAATGAAAGTCTGTATGCTTGAGGCTCCGTCTATTTTGGCCGCTTCGTATGGTTCCGTAGGAATCGAAGATAGGGCCGCTAGGAATACAAGTATTGAAAACGGTGTAAACATCCAACTGTTCGCAATAATGATCGTCAACATCGCAAGATCCGGCATGGCCAGCCAATTTACAGGAGAAACGCCGAAAAGAGCCAATAGGCTGTTCCAAAGCCCGTAGGGTTGGGAGGAGGCTATTAGTTGAAAAGCTGCTGCGCTGACAACAGGCGAAACCGTAAGAGGAACCGTGATGATGGTTCGAATAAGTTTTAAACCTCTCAATCTTTGGTTCAGTAGCATTGCGACGAAAAAGCCTAGGGGAAGCTGTATAGCCAAACCCCCGAACGCAAATACTAAGGTATTCCGTAATGCGTGATGAAAAACGAAGTCATCAACCAGTTTCTGATAATAGAAGGCACCCCTCGTGAAACTGGTTAGGACGACGTTTGTGATAGGGTAAACTACTATAGAAATGTACAGTATCACCAGAGGAACGATAAGAAGATACTTCTGGTGTCTAATCTTTTTAAAGAAAAGAGGGAGGGGGATAGACATACTAATCCTTTGCCAAATGATCGTTTTCAGCCAGAAGCTTCTTCGTCTGTTCTTCTGCCTTATCCAACGCATCTTGGGGCTTTTCGGTTCCCGTCAAAGCCGCTTGCACTAGTGGTCCTAGAATTTCTTGCTGTATTTGGCCCCACTCAATCGCCATCGGCATGGGGACTATATACCCTTTACTGACAGATTCTCCTAGCGCCACATAGAATGGTCTTAGCTTCAGTATCTCTGGGTTAGTAAACTCCGAGTTCCTTACCGCTCCGGATCCTTCAAAAACAAGTTCCAGGTGAACCTCTTTACTCGTCATGAACTTTAGGAAATCCCATGCCGTATCTTTGTTTCTACTGTCGACAGGTATATGTATCTGCCAATTCGCAACGGTATGGCGTGGCCCGGCAGTACCACCCGGGAGAATATCGAACACGGTTTCAGGGTTGGTTGGTTGTTTCAGAGCGAATACCCACCAATCCGCAAAAGACCAGATCATAGAAAGCTTACCCTGACTGTATTGAGTAGGAATCTCCGCAAGATTAAGGCTTTGCCAGCCAGGCGGCGAATACTCTCCTAAAGCCTTCATGAACTCTATATAACCTAACCCCTGTGGACTGTTGAAGGTAACCCTCCACTTCTCATCTGGTGCGGGTTCCAAGAGATGGCCGCCGTAAGATTCCATGTATTGATTCATATTCATCAGTACCACGTGTAACTCACCACCAGCCCCGGCAAATGAGCATGACCCGTAGTGATCGGGGGGCTTATTCATAGCCTTAGAGTATTCCAGCATATCTTCGTACGTCTTAGGAGCCTCTTCTGGAAGCCCAGCTTCAGCGAGGTGACTTTTGTTCATGCCCAACGTCATCGGGGATCCTTGATGGATCGGAACTCCATAAGTTTTGCCGTCCGGATACGGCCACTTTGCGAACCACATTCTTTCGCTTATGTCGTCAAACTCAGCTTCCGCGTAGTCTCTATCTATGTATTCGTCTAGAGGTTCCAGATATCCCTTGCTCATTATGAGAGGTAGTGTGGATGTATGATGCAGCACCGCGTCATTAGATCCCGACTGCGCGGCATAATCGGTCATCAGTTTGGAGAGCAAAGCAGGTGGCGAGAATCTGTTCTCTATGACTTCTACACCTGTACGGGTTGTAAACTCTTTGCTCCATTTAGGATACCCTGCGGATAAGGCACCTTCGATATAACTGAACACGATTTGCTTTGGGACTGCGGGTTTCCGCATCACGTAATACCCGGTTCCAGCCGCTGCAGCTACAACGACTACTCCAGCACCGGCATATATGTACTTCCGTCTACTAATTCCTTCTTTTTTAGACATAACGATTCCCCTATATTTGCACGCAAATTAATTTCTTTTTCAATTATTATATAAATCTTTGCATTACATTTTATAATTTTTATTCATTTAATTTTTACAGCTTGATATTGAAGATAATATGGTTAGTTTTATTCACAGATATTTATCATATATATCATTCTACACTTAAGATATATTTTTTATGTCTTTTTATAATTCATTAACTATACTATGAAAGTGAGTATTCAATGGAAAAAGTTCGACTTGGTTTTATTGGACTTTGGCGAAAAAGAGAGGCTTTTAAAAATTCGGCGGAGAAGAACTTTAATTCCGGAATAAAAATGGTCAAAAGTTTGTGCGAAGATAATGGAGCACGGTTAATCTCGAAGGGCTTCTTAGCCTGCGATCCAGACGAAGTCAAGGAGCAGATGCAATTTCTTAAGGTAAATAATATAGATGGATTGCTACTCCTAGTGACCTCCATGATAAGGGGAGATTCCGTACTAGATATCGTGCACGACGCTGACGATATGAGCATTCCAACAATAATATGGACGATACCAGAACCTCCCGGGAAGATGCTCAAAACGATCGCTTTCACTGGAACGAATCTATGCGCAAGCATATTCAGATCTTACGGTGTACCCTATAAAACTATCCTAGGAGATGTTAATGACGAGGAGAGCGTTCAAAAGCCCATCCTGAATACGATAATGGCTTTGACGGTCATCAAGAAATTTAAAAATGCGAGGATAGGTCTTATTGGAAGCGGTCGAGTACCCGGTTTCTACGGATCCAACTTTGATGAGATAGGCTTAAAGAAACGTTTCGGAATATCGATTGAGTGGATAGATCTCTCTACTGTATTAAAAATAGCCGATGAACTTCAAGCGGAAGAGGTTGAAAAAGCGTTAAACATAATTCAAAAAAAGGGTTCTTCGACTGTAACTCATGGAGAACTTGAAAAAGTTGTACGCATTTACTTGGCCATGAAAGCAGTAGCCGAGGAGGGTTCATACTCAGGACTCGCCGTTAAATGCTACCCAGAGTTTGTCGAAAACTACGGGTTGGCTGTCTGCTTGTGCGTGGCTATGCTTAACGAGATCGGAATAGCCACATCAGACGAAACGGATGTTCTCGGTCTTCTTAGCATGATGGCTTCGAACTATGCTACACAGATGAGGGGACAAGCGACGTTGATGGATATAGCGAGCTACGATGAAAGTATTAATGCCTTTGCGGCTTGGCATTGCGGAGCCTCACCTCCAAGGCTCAGAAGGAGAGGTACGGAAACACGTTTTTCAAGGCACTTTGTAATGGGAAAAGGCGTAACTTGCGAAGAACTCTTAGATACAGGTCCAGTTACGGTAGTTCGTCTTGTAGGACTCGATGGGGGAAAGATGTTCCTGTTGGAGGGGGAAATTGTTAACGATACTCCGTGTTACAAAGGAGCTTGTGGCTATCTCCAATTTCCCGAACATTTAAAGGTGAAGGATGTTCTGAATACGATATTGGTGTATGGTGTTGAACACCATTACTCAGTGGCACGTTCTCACCATGCGGACATCTTAGAAGAAGTTGCGTACTGGCTCAAGATAGAGAAGATACCACTCGTCGATTACGAGGGAGGCCGAGGAGCTTTCGCTAGACGATAGATTTTCCCCGATCGAGATTTAAATGACGCGTAAAAAGTTCTCGTTTTAGCGCGCACTAATATTGTAAACCAATGAATTGAATCGAACAGTCCCCAGAAAACCGCTTTTAGATTATGAATTATGACTATGCTAAAAACGTCAAGGACGATCACCTATGTGAGGGAGGTAGGACCGCTTTTGGAGGTAAATTCTTTTATGTCTGAAGGCTCCAACTATGGGAAAAAATTAAATTGGCGGATCCTCCCTCACAAGCATCATCATAATATTTATTAAAATATATTTATTTTGTTTTTTTAAGTGTAATATTTCATTAAATTTTTTCTGATAATTAGCACGCACATTTATCTGTCAGTATCTCGAGTTTTCATTAATTCCTATTATTTGAAACTTAAATTATTGAAGTAGCAGAATCTTTAGCATCATCTTTCATGAGTTTTCCAAGGGGATATTGTCCTACGATATCGTATGGGGTTAAACTAAAATTAATTTTTACCAGAACTGGCCGTATGCGGTTAA
>CAYFVN010000096.1:0-1612 GCA_964346575.1 uncultured Candidatus Bathyarchaeia archaeon | reverse complement strand
TTTATCTCGTAAAATGTTACACCGTATCTACTCTTCTTTTCGGTTTCTCCTCCTATTGAGAGTGCTTTGGCTATCTGTGTTGCCGCCGTTGGTTTCTCAGATATGATGAGGGTATTGTCTTCCCCTACGATTTCCCGAGTTTCCTCTCCCATTCCAGCTCGCCTTTCAAGATCTTCTGAACAACTTCCATCGCTGCAGGCCCAGTCTCGGCTAGCTTCGATATCCCTTCCAAGTACTCCCTCAAAGTTATCTTGTTTTGATAAGCCTCTCTCCAGTTTTTAAAGGCGGTCTCTAAGTTTCTTAGGGCTTTCAGGTGGATTGGGCATAGCTCCACTCCAGTTTCTGAAGTTTTACCGCATACAGTGCATTTCGGCATATCCATTTCCGCGTCTCTGCGATCCATGATATTAGGCCGGATTTAAAAGGTTTCCTTATCTATAACTAAACTCCCGTGTCGAGAGTTTTCATAGACTACGATCGATCACGCGAGACAAGACTTATTTTAATGAAGATTTTCTACGGTTTCTCCTTAGCCGGTTTCAATCAGCGAGAGGTCTCCCGAGTACGCCGCCGCCAAAACCGGTCTCATATAATTATCTACGTCACCCTTGTCCGGATCCATCGGCTTGGGCATGTTCAGCAACTTCATCTTCAACTGTGGATCCTTGGCCGCCGATAGCATCCGCTGCACGTGCTCTTCGGTGGCACCCGCATCTTTGAGATTTGTAGGTACTCCTAACGCCTCAAGAAATCTAATCATTCCCCTTGCAACCGCTTCTCCCAATTCTCTTCCACGCAGAGAACCTATATCGCCGTCGATTAGCCCCTCTCCCTGAAAGATGTCGCCGATTATTCTCAGCTGATCCTGGATGTTATCCGAGAAGAATATTGTATAGTAGGGATTTAATATTGCGCATGATCTGCCATGGCTTAGAACGTCGACAAGCGAGAAACTGCCCAGATGCCCTCCACTAGTTCCACCCACCATTATCGCGTATCCACCCAAGTCCGTACCCAAGCAAACGGCTACGCGTGCATCCACATCGCTCCCATCTTTCTTTAGGACGGGAAGGTTCTTCAATATCAATTTGGTCGAAGTAACCGTGATCCTCTTGACGAGTTCATAGTAGTCTTGGCTCTTCGCTCCCATGAAGACCTCCCAGGTGTGCGCTAATCCATCAAGTCCCCCATCTAAAGTTAGACTTTCCGGCGCATTGAGCGTTAAGTTGTAATCGAAAATTGCGACTTCAGGTATTATAGAATCGTCGACGATTAACTTCTTTTGACCGGTCGTTGGATCGGTAATATTCGAGTATTTTGTAAGGTGCGCGCCGGAACTAGCCGCCGTTTGTACGGCTATAACTGGAATGATCTTCCTACCTGTAAACCGCTCCACTTTCGTCACATTTCCGGTACCAAAGAACGGCTCTATCGTCGATGCGGTCATTTCATCAATTTCCAAGGCTGACATTATTTCACGAACGGAATAAGACGCCAAGACGCTTGCAGCTTTACACGCGTCAATCGTACTTCCCCCTTCAATCGGTATGATACTATCGGGTTCATACTTCACGATCTGCAGAGCTATCCGATAGAGATCTTCCCTAGGAGC
>CAYFVN010000095.1:0-7944 GCA_964346575.1 uncultured Candidatus Bathyarchaeia archaeon | reverse complement strand
AGGATGTTAGAGTATTTAAGGGAGAAACTATCTGGAAACTGTCTGAAACGAGTGAAACAATACCCATGTCCACGATCCGTAGATATTTACCTCCTGTATTCCCTCCGAACATTATAGGTGTAGGCCTCAACTACTATGCTCATGCAGAGGAGGCGAAGCAGCCTATCCCTGAAGAGCCTATTATTTTCCTTAAAGCTGCCACGAGTGTTGCAGGCAATGGAGACTTCATACTTCTGCCCAAGATCGCTCAGAATAAGGTCGACTATGAGGGGGAGCTCGTCGTCGTTATGGGGAGAAAAGCCAAGAACCTTAGTGAAGATGAGGCGTTAGAACACGTTTTAGGTTACACTTGTGGGAATGATGTGAGTGCTAGGGATTTTCAATTCAAAAATGGTGGTCAGTGGGCTATAGGAAAATCATTCGACACCTTCTGCCCTCTAGGCCCTGTGATTGAGACCTCACTCAACCCATCGGAGGCAAATATCCAAGCCAAGGTTAACGATCGCGTCCTCCAAAACTCATCTTGTAAAGACATGATATTTCCGGTTGAAAAGTTAGTATCCTATTTATCGCGTTGTATGACTCTTCTACCGGGAACCGCGATAATGACTGGAACCCCCGGGGGTGTAGGATACGCACGTAATCCTTCGATATATTTAAGACGTGGAGATGTAGTTGAGATAATAGTGGATAAAATCGGCACACTAAAAAACCATGTTACAATTGAGGCGTAAGTAAAAACTTAAACTAGAATTTTTTTTAACTCTTTAATTCCGCGCACGCGCGCATAGAAATGCGATTGGTAATTTAAGCAGACACGATAGGCAAAGATCATTCTTCCCTCAACTTCTGAGCTAGAGTCTTCAACTCTCCACTCTCCGAAATTCTGATGCGAGTCTCCAACCTAACCCTTAACCCCAACCTCCTGAATAGCCACATCAACTGCTCACCAGAAACGGTCCCTCTAATTTTACCTTCCCTAACTAGCAAAGCTAATCCCTTCTTAATCTCAAATACCACTCTGGGATACTGGGCCTCAGCCGCAGCTAAAACCTCCCAAGCCCTACCTACCAAAACTCTCCTCAAAATTTCATCAACGGAAAGTTCACCTTTAGAGGATTCATCTATCTTCTCTTCCTGTTCAGCCTTCTCTTCTTTCTCAGCGAACCTCTTCCTAAGCTCTGCCAGCCTCCTCCTCCTCAATCGTTCCAACTCCATGTCGCCAGACACTCTAGACACCTCTAGATTAAAACAGCCAAAACCACCCAATTAAAACTTCCATTTTTTGTTAACCTTATCTTTAGATCTGAATATCTTTAGCTTGAAAATAATTTTCATATATTTAATGTTGATGGATAGGGCGTGTGAATCATGTTTTAAATATCGAGTTATATATTAAATACCAGGTATAAAATGTCTTTCATAGACCCTTTAGAAATAGAACTACTTTTAATCTTAGCGTCATATCCTTTATTTTTAAAATTATTCAAACATAATTTTAGTAAACTAATAATCAGCATAATATACTCTTTTTTTCTCTTTTTAATTTTTATTCCATTAGCGATCATCCCAATAGTTATGACTGTAACCTACTACAGAAGAATTAAGCGAGAAAAGACTAAATCCAAAAGAGTTAAAGCAGTATCTTCAAGATAGTGGATCCATAATTAAAAAAATTGAATGAACTTCTAATGCAAATCCGATAGAGAAGATCGGAAGAGATACTCAGAGATGAGAGAAAGACATTTATAGAAAAAGAAAAAGCTCGATATTTTCTTCAATTATGGAAGAAGATAAGAGAGAAATAAAATATATATTTTGGCAACTCCATTTAATAGATAAATTACGTTCTCGGAGTGGTCTTTTCTGAGCGAAATGGAAATTATTGAAGAGAGAAGCTTTTGGAGCATCGTGATAGGTCTCATATTCATCTGTATGGCCATAGCTTCGCTACTAACGGTACGTGGTTTATCAAAGGTGCCCGAGTCCGTCACCATTAATTTAACAGATAGAAATTTTTTCATCGACGTACACAATATGATTTTTCTTTTAGCTACACCCAGTCGTTACATAGCTTCCGTGTGGGGTGAAGAATCGATGGTAATTTCAATGGCCTTTCTTTTTCTCGGTTTAGGTTTATCTTTCATCTTCAAAAAGAAAATCGCTTCAAGAATACGTACGGATAAGAATTAGATGGCCTTCTTCATAGACGGTCAGTTTAGCTTAATTTCTCCATAAGTTCATTGGACATCTTTACTTGTTGAGCGCGCGCGATAGTAAAAAGTAAGGCTGTCAATTAATATATTAACAAGTGGCTGGATATAGATGGACTCATTACTACGAAGACTGAGAAGACTAATGTATTATACTAAACTTAAAGGGTGAGGAGTATGAGAGGGTTCATGAAAGCTACAGCCTCTATATACTTTATAACCCTACTACTAGCGATGATACCATTACAGTCTGTGCACTCCGATATAAACGAGAATATGAGTATTCTCTCGAGAGTAGATAGAGCTTTAGAATGGTTTGATGAGCATAAGACAGCTACAAGCCTAGGCACCTACTATACAATGGAGGGGAAAAAAACCGTAGACATCGCGGAGAACTCTGCTACGGCCTACATGCTAGCCATGCATACAATGCTTATCCCAACAAGGGAAGATCTACCTGAGATCCAGGAGATATTGAAGTTTGTATTTGCGGCTAAAACCGAGAAGGGTGGCTTCCACCCATACTACGACACGATTACACAAGGATGGTTAACGGGGCCCAACCCACACTACAAGAACGCTGAGATCCTTCAAAACATGGCCTTCACAGCCTTTAACATGAGACTTAAAGACCGGATACTCACCGAAGAGGAAAAAACAATCTTGGATGTAGCAATAGAGAACTTGCAAAATTTCTTCGAAGAGAATCAGCCAATAATCCAGACCGATAATGGAGCTTGGAAACTAGCGTATAGAGACGAGACTTTAGAGGTGAAACTTTGCGAGAACTGTGAAATCCTAACGGCGCTCCTCTACGTAGCGGCTTACGAGAAGGAATGGGGTAACCTAACCGAATCAGTTAAGTACGCGGAATACGCTCAAAAGACCGCCTCGTGGATCTTGAATATGCAGGAGGTCGAACCCAGCCACTGGGGCTACGGAGGTTTCTACCAAACTAAGGAGGATGCTGTACAGCTCACATATTCTAACGCCGTAGCGATCTTCGGCCTAACCACGTATCTACGTGTAATATCCTTGGTAGACGATGATCCAAGCCCGACCATACATGAAGTTCGAGATGCAATAATCCTATGGGAGAAGGAGTACTTGAGTCAAATCGTAGACGAGTACGGTGGTCCACGCTACGGTAGAGGCGATCTGGGTGTAACTCAATATCCTAAGGATATCTTAACAGCGTCTTTATGCTTAAGGGCTATGTCTGAGACGTGGGTTGTGCATGGAGACCCCAAGTATAGAGGATGGTGCATAACAATATACGAATGGATCACGGGGAGAAATGAGGGAAAAACCGATCTCCAGCAGGAGAAGGGATACTTCATAAATGGATTCAAAGCCCTAAACACCGTAGACCATGAGAGTAACATAACAATAAACGTATACACCACCACCTCCCTAATATACGCTAAATGGATTAACCTACAGCACAAGCACGCACCTACTACAAAGTCCATATCTAAATCTTCTCCAACGGAGACTCTTGAAGAAGTTTCGACTGAAAAAGTCACTGATGCTTCTAAGAAACAGACACTAGGAAGAGGGAGAGCGCTAGTCGTAGCTATCGTTGCCATATCAATCATCTCAATCGCAGCTATTATTTTAAGCCGAAAAAAACCAATTTAGCGAGAGGTTAATTCCACTTCACGATTATTCCAATCCGAGCGCACGCTATTCCTCATACTATTCCATAGAATGAAGGTTAAAAGAAAATCCCTGAGGAGAGTTCAAACTGATGAGTAGCTCTACAAGCTATAACCCAAGTGTCTAAGGTCTCGCGATAAACTCTAAACACCTCATCCATCAACCTTAGAATCCTCTTATTGAAGTGCCCTCTGGGGAAGCCTCCTATCAGAAGTATACTCCTAGGAAATTTAGAGATCTCATCGCAGAGATCCTTCAAAGTTCTAAACGAACCTAGAGTAGAAAGGCCGATAACCTTCGAGGCGTCTAAACCTCTAACTAGATCAGCCAACGTGGAATCCTCTATCTCTAGGAGAGGTTTACCCTCAGGAGGTGCCCTCCCGAACTTGTACAACTGCTCTATCAAGCCTTTGAAACGCTCGTAATTTCTGGGTAGACGGACCTCTGGATCAACCTTTATCACTTTGTCCTCTCTGGTGTGGATGAAGCTTTCCATAAGGCCCCGTCTATTTAAAGGAGAACATAATGCATTAAGTAATGTCAGGTGAACTATGTCGGGTCGTCCCCTTTTCTCAGCCTCAGACAGACTCCTCATAGCGAAATGATGATACGCCCTATCCAGAAGAACCTCTCTCGGCCCCTTACCCCTACTCATCGCGTAATTTGTTATAGATGGATGCCTCGCTATCGATTTCGGAATTAGCTCGACAGCCGACTCAACCAGAATGATGATAAGCTTACCCATAGAATATGATATTCTAAATTTAATTAAAAGGATATAACGTTCGAAATTTTTAGCGCGCGCGATATAGCCCCTTGCTTGCCTTCTTCTAGCGCGCACTACTTTACATATACCCACGGTAAGTTTTGTAAAAAAATGGGGGGTTATTTTCAGATGTTAAACTCTAGCGTTTTCTCTGTTTTTTCTCGAAGGTTTTTGCCGATTTTTCTATCGAGGCAATCCATTTTTTAGAGTTTTTAGCTACTATGTCTTTGAGACCCCACCCAAGGGCTATTCCCAACCCTGCACCGATACCTATAGCTGCGCCCCAAGACAAAGCTTTTGCGAATATGTAGAGTATTTCAACATCAATCCTCATCAATCCTAACGCAACTGTCAATATGACAAAGTACAAAAGTAACTTCAATCCAGCTGCGATTATTCCCGAAAACTCTATCCTTGCCTCTTTACCTACTGATGCCAAAGCGTCACCAATGAAATCCACGATCATGAAGCCAAAGATGAGTATGAAGACTCCTCCGATGAAGCTTGGTAGGTATTCTACCACAGTCTTCATGAACTCGCTGAGAACGGCTATCTCTAATATGTCTACGGCCGCAAACACAGCTATTAAGTATACGAACCACCTTATGATCATGTCAAAAAATCTAGTAATCGACAAACCAGACCGCTCTACCGCCTTACCGATCGCCGTCTTACGTAACGCATCGTCAACCCCTGCCTTATCCAATACTCTGGATACGCCCTTGCCTATCACTCTACCAGCAATCCAACCAATGATAAGCACTATTATGGCTCCAGCAAACTTTGGAAGTGTATTCATGAAAGTTGCCCAAGCGTCTGCAAACACTTTTTCCAAAGCCATTTTGAATTCCTCTTGCTTTTATATTATTTTATTTTTCCGTTATAAGTATTTCCTAAAAAATCACGCGCTCTAAGCAATAATCTTCCCAGACAGCATCGAAAGGCATCTTAAATTACAACGTACCTCGTACCTTATCATCCTAAAAAAATCGATGAAGATAAAGATCTAGAAGTTAACTGAGAACTCTAAACCTTCCAATATCGTTCTGTCTAGCGTTAGAAAGAGCGCGCACTCGCTATAACTCTAGTTATGTAACACATCATATTTAAAAAGAAATCCTGTGAATTATATCCTATAGCTTCTGGTGTGTTGATAGTTATGAAGGTTGGAATAGTTGGAGTAGGTAAAATGGGAGGAGCGATAGCGAAGCTCCTCCTCAAAGAGGGTCTCGATGTCACCGTTTACGATACTGACGAGGAAGCGGTGGAGAATATTGTGAAAACGGGGGGAAAGGCCGCCAAAACACCGAAAGAGGTGGCTCAAGCTTCAGATGTCGTAATAACCTCGCTGCCCAACGACGCGGCTGTGGAATCCGTATATCATGGAGAGAATGGGCTTATAGCTGGAGGGAGAAAGGGACAGACATTCATCGATATGAGTACGATCACCCCTCACCCGTCGAGGAAAATAGCTGAAATCGCTGATAAAATGGGAATCGACTGGTTGGACGCCCCAGTGTTTGGGGGCCCCCATCAATGTGGTAAGTGGACTTTACCCGTAGGGGGTAAAAAAGAGGTTTATGAGAAGAACAAAAAGATACTCGATAAGTTGGCCGAAAAGACGTTCCTAATAGGAAGGGCAGGTTGTGGGCACATTACTAAAGTATGTAATAACATACTTACCGGAGTGAACTTTGCATCGGTTTCCGAGGTCTTGACTTTGGCGACAAAGCTAGGAGTCGACCCAAAGAAAGTTCACGAGGCTATCGTTAATAGTCCTAGTGCTGGAAAGAGTAACGCACTTAAATACTCCGAGGCGACACTGAACCGCGATTTCAAACCAATATTCTTCGTGGATTTGATGTATAAGGACTTAGTTTTAGGTTCACAGTTAGCTAGAGAATCCGATTTGCCTCTACTCTTAGGTAGTACAGCTATGCAGGCATTCAGGATGGCGCGTGCAAAAGGGTTAGGCAGAGAGAACGTGAATGCGATCGTAAAAATATATGAGGAATGGGCTAGAACAGAAGTGAAATAAAAAGTAGAGCGACCCAAAGTCTTAAATTATTTTTCCAAATCGCGCGCGTTTTTTCAATCACTCAGGTATCCAAGTGCTCTCAATCGTTCGTCTAGCTGCTTCCGCTCTTCTCCTACGAAAGCAGGGCCACCTATCGCTCTTCCTTTCCAGAGCATCTCGTCCAGTTTTCTTCTGTAATGCCTTAATATGCCCCGTTCATCGGCTTGTAACTCGAATCCTCCGGTGTTGCAGAGCATGTTTGTAACCTCTCTTGGGTCGTTTTCCAGATCGAAAAGCTCCTCCACGCCAGTCGAATTATTCCTTATATACTTATACTTCTCCGTCCTGTAGGCTTGTAAGCTCCCCGGCTGTCGATCCTCCCAAAGGCATTCGCAATACGCTTCCAGGCCTTTAGCCTCCCCGCTTTTAATGAATGGTATGAGGCTGGTGCCGTCGAACCGCACATCCGTCGTTATATTTAATATCTCTAGAAGCGTCGGTAGAAGATCGATAGATCTTACTATCCCCTTTACCCTTCTCCCCCGAGGCAGATCTTTATCTTTCAACACAAAGACGATCCTTATATCATGTTCGTACATAGTACAGTGTTCGGGAAAAGGCGATTCATCGAAAAAGCCAGTTGCTCCTCGGATCGGGATTTGATGATCGCCTAAATTCGTGCCATGATCCGACATTAAGATGAAGATCGTATTATCGTATATGCCTTGTTCCTTTAATGTATTTATGATCCTGCCAATACATCTCTCGTCTACAACCTTTATTCTCGGATCATAGTAACCAAATTCAGGCATCTCACCTTCCATAATCCACTTATTATAGAAAAAACGCCTCTCTCCCGTCCTATGAGTATCGAACATATGGCCCCAAATGAAGAAGTTATTCGATCTCTTCTCTTTGATCCAATCTACCGCTCGATCGACCCACCAATTGCCGAATAGTCCCGTTTCCCCTCCTAACCTCTGTTTCTTATCGCCTTCTTCCTTGACTTCTTGGACAACCCTGAAGCCCCCTTTTAATGGATCTTCGATGTGCGGCTCCTCAAAGGAGTCAAAGCCCTTGTTGAACTTTCCCTGTTTGGTCATCAACTCGTTCCCCATAAAAGCAGCGGTGTCATAACCATTATCCTTAAGGATCTCCGATAACATCTTAGATTGGACAGTTCCATAGGCATCTCTCATGCCGTGAGTGTTCGGATAAACTCCTGTAAGTATTGAAGTGTGACTTATAGGCGTGTAATTCGATGCGGTAATACAGGTTTCGAATAATAC
>CAYFVN010000094.1:0-3229 GCA_964346575.1 uncultured Candidatus Bathyarchaeia archaeon | reverse complement strand
CAAAGTCTGTTCAAATTCCCTTTCATACATGGCTGCCTTATGCCACAGTAGCCCCCTCATCGGTCACGGCCTTTCTCCACGCGGCTGCCATGGTTAAAGCCGGAGTATATCTGATGGCTCGTTCATTCTTCCTTTTTACCCCCTCTGAAGCGATCTCGTTTCCAATTCTATTTATGGCTGTCATCGGAGTCTTAACCTTAACATTTTGTACGTTAATCGCTTGGATGCAGGTCGATGTGAAGAGAGTTTTAGCATACCATACAGCAGGACAAATCGGGTATATGTTCCTGGGGTTAGGAGCTGGAACCGCCTTAGGGATGATCGGTGGCCTATTCCATTGTCTGACCCATGCGATTTTTAAGGGGTTACTCTTCCTATGTGCTGGATGTCTAATCTATGCAACTGGAACCAGAAACTTGGATAGGATGGGTGGACTTTTCAAGAGGATGCCTTACACCGCTTCAGCCATGGTCATAGGGGCTGTATCGATAATCGGCGTCCCACCGTTCAGCGGATTCGCCAGTAAATTAATCATATACGAGGCCTCCATCGCACAGGGAATGACAGTTCAAGGGGGAGTAGGGGGACTATACACCCTTTTCGCAATCCTGGCGATATTTACGAGCGCCATAACCCTCGCCTCATTCATGAAAGTGTTACATTCCGCCTTTTTCGGCAAGATTCCTAACACACTTGATAAAACGGTAGAAGTGCCGTGGTTAATGCGTATTCCCCTGATCATCCTAGCCGGATTATGCGTGGTTTTCGGAGTATACCCCCAAGCCCCTCTAACATATCTAATCAACCCAGCCGTGTCTGCCATCACAGGCCAATCTATTGTGAGGCTTAACACCCTCGTAACCTCTTTCGGCTATACGACTGTAATAGGTATGTACCCGGCAACCTCGATAACTGTATTGATACTGATTTTTCTCTCACTCGGTTTAGTCATCTATGTATTCAGCCGCCATAGATGGCCTCCAACGACAACAACCGGTAGACACGATCTATTCACGGGAGGAGAATTATCATTACCTTACGTTGATTTGGATAAAGTGAAGGTCAATTCTAAACCATTCGTATATGCCTTTGAACAGGTGTTCGGAAGCCTCTATCACTTTATTAAAAAAGGCGAGTTTGACTATCTATATTCTAGGCTCTCGTATTATGTCATGATATCTAGCCTTAAATTCTCCTCCTCGGCTGCAAATAAGATATCCATCATAGCTGTCCTGATCCTTTCTGCGGCTATAGCCACCTTCTCACTGAGCCTCACTGGCATCATACTCATCGTATATGGGGCCTTCATAGCCTTAACCCAAACCCGAATTAAACGTCTCCTCTTATTCGCTTACCTCAGTTACATAGGATATATCATCTATGATTTTGGCGTCCACACGACTAGAGGGTTGGCGGGTATATTACCACAACTTATCAATTTTTTTGTTTTAGGATCCCTTCTAGCTTTAACCTCCTTTTCAGTGATAAGGACATCACGGACTGATAATATTGAATCTTTGGGAGGCTTGTCCTCCAGAATGCCCGTCACCGCCTTCGCCTTTTTAGTAGGTGGTTTAGCTTTGGCGGGAGTTCCCCCGTTAAACGGATGGTGGAACGAGTTCTATACATTAGACGGTGTGGTCAAGATGGGTGAATGGAGTATGCTGTTCATAGTGTTTCTGGCTGCAGCCTTCACTCTCACATATATGATCCGATCCTTCCATAGAATATTTCTGGGCGAGGTATCCCCTGTTTGCAAGGAGGCCAGTGAACCTTCATCTGCCATACTGATACCAACCATCTCCTTAACGGCCCTCTCAATAGTCATAGGGATCTACCCTAGAATCATAACCACAATCACAGAGGTAATTTCAACTGGATTAGGATAGTGGTGGAGAATACAATGGTAAGAAGCCAACCTATTGTAGACTTGAAGAACAGCCTTAAGAGCAGCTTCCTCGGCTCCGAGAAGATTCGAGAAAGACGATATATCATCACTTTAAGACGGAAGAGGATTCAAGATGCCGTCAAGGTATTGGTGGATAAACATAATGCTCGTTTCTCAGCCTTAAGCGGTATGGATCTAGGTTTAGACCTTGAACTTCTCTATCATCTAAGTATCGGAGGAGAGTTCTATAGCCTAAAGACCATCGTTCCCAAAGAAGATTTAAAGATCTCTTCTATAGCTAAGATCATCCCGGGGTCAAACTGGTCTGAGAGAGAGGTTCGAGACCTCTTCGGCGTAGAGTTCGAAGGTCATCCAGATTCCCGCAGCTTTGTTCTACCCTTTGAATGGGAATTGAAGGGGTACATGCCTCTGAAGAAGCCTATGAAGGGATTACTCTCATCCTTCCAGAAACCTACCGTTGAGAACCTTCTAAATCAAGGGCTAATCTTTCCCCTTTCAGAGTTGGCTAAAAGAATCAGAGGTAAACTTAAACTGGATGAAGTCCCTGCAACGGCGGCTGCCAGACTTGAGGATCTGAAAGAAGTTCAGAGATTGATTAAGACTTTTAAATTCGATCAGAAGGTCGGGTTCGACTGGAATAAGAAGAAAATGAGGTATTGAAGGATTTCTTATGCCTGGAAAATATTCGATGTTTTGGGGATGCACGATTCTAACCCGTCTACCTTACGTGGAGGCTTCTACGAGGAAGGTTATAGGTAGACTCGGCCTCCAACTAGAGGATGTTGAAGGCGCCTCATGTTGCCCTGAACCCTATACGATCGGATTGGTGGGGAGGGATTTGAGGGCGGCCTTAGGAGCACGTAACATCGCCATAGCCGAGAGGAATGGACTTGAAATGACAACGTTATGCAACGGATGTTATGACACCTTTTGCGAGGTGAAGGAGATGCTGGATACTGATAAGAGACTTCTAAATAGAGTAAACCGAACTTTGAAACAATCAGGGAGACAGTATAAGGGAAATATTAGGATAAAACATTTTGTCGAGGTGATACATGAAGACGTTGGTTTAGAAAGTCTTGAAACCACTATTAAGAAAAACCTGAAAAGTTTACGCGTAGCGATCCACAGCGGCTGTCATATCCGGAAGAGCGTGAAGGTGGAGGATACAGAAGAAAAGCCTAAAATGCTTGAAGAGATCGTACGAGCTACCGGCGTTCAGATAGTTGACTACGGCTTAGAGAAGATGTGTTGCGGGTACCCTCATCGTCAAGCTGATGAAGAGATCTCTCTTAAAGAGACCTTGGCAACAAAACTGAA
>CAYFVN010000093.1:0-2683 GCA_964346575.1 uncultured Candidatus Bathyarchaeia archaeon | reverse complement strand
TGCGAACGTCTGGTATTCTTCCGCGAAAGTTCAAAAGGATGCATTGATCAACCGTGGAGTCCCTCCGTCGAGATATTCCGTTCTAGGCGATCCAGACGTCCAGAAAACTGGCGTCCAGAGGAATGAGGGAGGACTCTGGAAATTCTTCGAGATGGCTCTCGAAGACGGCTACTTCGCGTCATCCTTCGTCCTTCCAGAATTCCATGACATCCAAGATTCTGTCGTCGCACCGCATTTCGTGAGAGCACTAGCCAAAAAAGAGAGCGTCAATGACGCATTAAAGGAAATGCAGACTGGAACCGACAAGATATTAAAGAGTGCGGGTTATACCTACTAAAGCCCGCATCCCCTTTTTTATTTAACCGAATTTAGCATGAGGTATATTAATGAAAAAAAGGACAGAGGGATACCTGTTCGTATTGCCCGCCGTGGTATATATTGTAGTGTTGGTTGCGTTCCCATTTATTTATAGTCTCTATCTGAGCGTTCACGACATCTATCTGGCCAAACCATGGGCCCCAGTAAACTTCGTTGGCTTGCAGAACTACATCGATGTTCTTAACGATCCCTTCTTCAGGGTTAGCCTAGTACATACCCTTCAATTCATTCCGGAAACACTCGTACCACAATTGTTGTTGGGAATTCTACTTGCTCATATCCTTAATATGAAGATTAAGAGAGGAAATCTCTTTAGAACTATAATTTTATTCCCTTGGGTCATGGTTCCGTCAGTGATCGCACTCAACTTCAGATTCATGTTTAACGCTTCATTCGGTATAGTGAATTATCTGCTAAGTCTTATCGAGATCCCTGGGTTGGACTGGTATGGAGGCGAATCAACGGCCCTCCACTCGCTGGTCATGCTCGATGTGTGGACTTCTACGCCTTTCTTCATGATAGTGATTCTCGGTGCGATCCGTTCCCTACCGGTCGATATATTCGATTCCTCGAAGATAGACGGTGCATCCTCGTGGCAGACTCTCACACGTATCACCCTTCCTTTGATAAGACCTGCGATAGTTGTTGCCCTTATAATGAGGCTGATCTTTACTATCAACTTCTTTCCTGGAATTTGGCTTATCACGCAAGGAGGCCCGGCGCAGGCGACGTATATGGTCACTTACTACTTAGTCTTGGTGAACTGGATCAGGTTCGATCTAGGTCATGGAGCTGCGATGGGATGGATAATAAACGCAATGATGATGGTGTTCGGCTTCATTCTGGTGAAGATTATCTACAGAAGGTGACACGTGATGGATGACCATCAGAAGCGAATAATCGCATATCTAATTCTTCTCGTCACCTGCGTCGCCGTCCTCTTCCCCATGTTTTGGATGTTCTGGACGAGCATAAGACCAGAGGTTGAATCAAGCAGACTACCACCGAATCTCATGGCGCCGCTTACATTAGATCATTACGAATACGTATTCGGGCCGCGAGCTTTCCTCGTCTACATTCGTAACAGTGCTATAGTGGCGTTAGGAACTTCCGTACTGAACATACTCTTCTCGGCCTTCACAGCTTATGGCCTTACGAGATACGAATTCAAAGGGCAGAACGCGATTGAGATGTTGATCTTGAATTCCCGCTTCCTCAGCCCTGTGATCATAGTTCTACCTTTGTATCTGCTCTTCAGGGGGATGGGACAGACGGACAGTATGCTAAGCCTTGTAGCGGTATATAATCTACTAATGCTCCCCTTAAACATTTGGCTCCTGAGAGGATTTTTCGCGGAAATCCCCATAGACCTCGATGAATCGGCTGAACTGGATGGGTCATCTAGGCTCGGAATATTCTTTCGAATCGTCCTTCCGCTCGCTTTACCCGGGATAATTGTCGCATTCATATGGAGTGTAATATGGTGCTGGAACGAGTTCTTCATAGCTCTCGTGCTTACCGCTAGCCAGAAGTCACAGACGGCTTCGATATTCATGAACGGCTTCCTAGAGCAGGCAGAGATAAGGTTCGACCGTATGTGTGCTGCGGGCTTCGCAGCGACTTTACCGGTTCTCGCGCTAACTTGGTACGTCGGGAAGTACTTGATCTCGGGTATTACCGCGGGGGCTGTAAAAGGTTAAAAATATTAGTGACGGGTGGGGTTGTTCTCAATTCTGGTATACTGTATTTGAATGTACTAGCCTTTATTATATTGAAATTTGCCTCGCCTTCTATATAGTCAGTTGAACCATCTATTGTAAAATAGGAAAACCTCGCATGAATTGTATATTTCCCTGGTAGATCACTACTCTCGATAGTATAATTGTAAGTAAAGTTATTGCCTTGAGCTGCGTTCTTGTCTGAAGTCCCCATGTGAATTAAGTCATTGTTAGGGTTGAAGATTTGAATTTCCACAATTAATCCAACATCAGGAGCATAGGTTGTCGTTAACCCAGATATAAATTCAGCACTTCCTGAAATATGAACGACCTCTCCAATGTTGTATATGGGCTTATCTGTTCTGACTTCCCGATAGCCTATAGGATTGGTAAAGCGGGTAATCTCGACTGTAATTTCAATTGACTGAGCATGCACATTGATCTCATCGATATTAGTTTGAAATGTTATGATGCTGATGCTACTAACAATAATTATCAAGAAAAATAAACACGTTTTACGGTAAAGGCAACTCTTTTTCAACTATTTCACATATGGTAAATCAGAAGGTCTTGGATTTAAACCTTAG
>CAYFVN010000092.1:0-2234 GCA_964346575.1 uncultured Candidatus Bathyarchaeia archaeon | reverse complement strand
TAGATCTTCATTGGGTTGAGCCCCATAACTCTCGAAGCCACAGCGTCTACGGCCACTCTATCATAGCTAGCGAATAAAAGATTTGTATTGAATACAGGGAGGTTCCCCCTTATCGCTTGCCTTTCTTGAAGATTCAGCAAGCTCCCATAGTGGACAGTCGTCATACCGTCAATGATTCCGAGCTCGTAGGGTACAGCCGAATTGACATCTGCTATGGTGTGGGCTATACCGACTCCTTGACCATATATTTCTTCGCGGTCATAGTGTTGATGAATGGGGAAGCTTTCTCCTGTACCGCGAATCCTTTGTGCGGTCCTATTAATGCCGTATCGTATTGCTGATGGAAGACCTATGGCCCAATTCTTTAAACAAAGTGACACGCAAGTTGAACCATGGACTTTGAGCGTGGTTAAGTTTATACGAAAATCCGCTTCAACATATTCTTTAGCCAACCATAGATCCTTCAACATCTTCCCCTTTCGGATGGGAAATACGGTCGTTTCGGCCCAGTTGGTATCCACGACCGTTACCCCATACTTCTTACCTAAATCGTAGAAGCCAAGGGACTCGTATGCTAAGCTTGTGTCCCATCCACAAGATCCTTCGCATATAGTGATGTCATCAATACCTAAATCCTGGAGGTGCGATATCAGAGCCTCGACATGAGCTATCCTAGTAATATCCCCCTCCTTTGCTACTGTTTCTGAATAAGCCAGTCCCCTATTGCCATGCCACCTATAAGGAAGCGGCCTCCCGGGAGTAGCATTGGAAAGAGGTATGTCTAGATACTGTGGTTTTCGAACAAGATTTATTTTCACTAAAACGCGTTCGGCCTCTTTTAGGTGAGGTTGAATATCAAGGATAGAAAAGAGGTCCTTTGTTCCTTGGGTATAATTCTTTGATTTGACTATCGCGACTTGAGATTTAGCCAAAATCAATCGCGATAGTAAGAAATATACTAGGTTAAATATATTTATAGATAGCTAGATACCATAATCCCTCTTTAAGGTAAAAGGGATAGTCGATCATTATGAGCTTTCACATTCCCCTGCTGGCTAGCAGACTCCAATGTCCTTATGAAAGTAAATAGATCTGTTTCATTGAGTAACACAATCTAAAAAGGAAGGAATGAAGTTGGAAGATATCGTCGAAAACGGGTTAAAGGAAATGACAGATGTTCTTAAAAGTGCTGAAGTGGGTCGCATTGCACTCTCAGATAATTCGAAGCCGTACATCGTACCCCTTAACTTCCTGTACCACAACGGGAAAATAGCCTTTCACTGTGCCTTGGATGGAAAGAAGTTGGATATAATATCAAGAAACCCGAATTGCTGTTTCGAGGTTGACGAATTTATGGGGGAAGTGAGTTACCACTACGATTCCTTATGCCACTTAGACTTCGATAGTGTCCTAGTCTTCGGTAGGGCACGAATAGAAAACGATGAGAAATTAAAGCTTCAATTCTTTGAGAAGCTTCACTCCAAGTATAAGGAATTATATCGTAAACCTATATCGGAAGGCGGAGTAAGATTCGACAAGACTCGTCTTCATGAAGCCTGCTGCGTTGTAATCGACATCGAAGAGTTGACTGGACGCCGAGAAAGAACAGTCGAAGGAAAAAGAAGAACAGTAATGTGGCAACACAGGTTTTAGAAGATTACATTTGGTTAGCACGCACGAATGAAGCCATCGCGAGGAAGAAGTCTCATCGTAGTGCGCGCCAACTGAACCTGTGTTAAGAGTAACGTTGAGTACAGGTATCAACGCTAGTACCCTAATTTCTAATGTTAAATCAGAAACAGAGTTTCGTATAGCCTATAAAATTGAAGTACATATAGCAAGCTACTAGTTGTGGTTTAGATGAAAACGGATAAGCCCTTAACGTCAATTGTTGGAAGCTTGATCCTTTACTTGATTGTGTTAACAATATTAATTGTTGTTGCGAAGGTGATTAATAGCTAGCAGTACACGCGTATTTTTCCTTGGTTGTATGCAATACTCTTAGACCCTTTTTTCTTTGTATTTAGTGTATTGTTATGGATCGGAAGAGCGTAGTTATTTTCGAAATTTGCATCGGACTCTCCCTTATAATTATCGGTTTCACCGCATTGTGGAGGTCCACACACTTACTGTGGATACTGATCTATCTGCCGCCATTAACAAAGCAATTTATCGAAAGCCTACCATTTGTCTTCTGGAGTCTCGGCGCTTTGCTTGTTATAGATGGGATGAGA
>CAYFVN010000091.1:0-11047 GCA_964346575.1 uncultured Candidatus Bathyarchaeia archaeon | reverse complement strand
TTATTACATATTTGTACTTAACTTAGGGAGGAGCACAACAAGCGTGGAGGGGTTTTAAATGAGGTGTGGAATCCCTCCACCCCCTCAAGGTAGATTCAAACTTGAAGATTCACCTTATTTAGGTTAAAGCGAGTTCTAATCTACGTATCACTATTGAGTCTTTATACAACAACTTAGTTTGTATGTGTGCATACAGCATTATCTTCGGTTTTCTGGGATTACACAACTAACTGTAATCAATATTAGCCGTGTTGAGAGATAGGTTTATAAGAATGTTGAGGTATATGGTAAACCTCTGCCACCGTCGACATTTATTATATGACCGTTTATGAAATCCGATTCATTTGAAGATAGAAAGATACAAGCATTGGCCACATCTTGGGATTGACCGAGCTTCTTAAGTGGAGTCTCTTCTATGACTCTGCGCTTGTAATCGTTGCTACTGTATATATTCATACCGGCCTGTATGAAGCCAGGTGCGATGCCGTTCACCTTAACATAAGGAGCTAAGACCAGGGCTAAACATTTCGTTAACATGATGACACCGGCTTTGGCTACGTTATAATGGAAACTTATCCTACTGGCTGAGACCCCTAATTTTGAGGCTATATTTATTATCTTCCCACTTTTCTGCTTTAGTATGATCATCCCAACTTCTTTGGAACAAAGGAAATATCCCTTTAGGTTAACCTTCATCATCTCATCCCACATATTTTCTGTTAATTCTTGAAACTTACGTTAGGGAATACATATTAAACTGCATGTAGCAAATACTCGTTGAAGAGAAGTCCGAACGAGGAGTTGGTTATTGATAGGAGAAAGTTTTTATAGTTAATTTCAAAAAACGAAATATATCCTGAGAAAATCTAATAAATATGTTAAAAATCATCATCTACCTGCGATACTCTCCGTATTTTTAAGTTCTAGCCAATATCTTTTGGTTTATGACACCAACACCGTTTGGTGATTCTTCACATCGGATAGGTATAGCGTTTTTAAGTGACGCATATACGCTAGAAGAAATTTTAGATTATGGTGTGATTGCAGAAAAACTAGGTTTCGATTCTGTTTGGATACCCGACATCTTATTTTCACAGGACACTTTCATGATTCTAACCACACTGGCAACTCGTACTAAGGTAGTGGAACTGGGTACCGCCGTCGCCAGCATCTATTTTCGTCACCCAGTAACCATCGCGATGGCCGCTGCAACAATCGATAAGATCTCGCAGGGTAGGTTCACATTGGGTCTAGGGGCGGGAGTGCGTGAGTGTATTGAAGACAAATTGGGAATGAGATATGAGAGGCCCCTAACAAATCTTAAGGAAGCTGTCGAGATCATAAAGAAGGTCATCTCAAGTAAAGATGTAGACCATCATGGAGAGATCTACTCAATTAAAGGCATGAAGCTGAAAATTGAGCCCCTACGACGCCACATGCCCATTTACCTCGCGGCTGTGGGCCCTAGCGCTCGTGCTCTAGCGGCTGAAATTGGGGATGGAGTAATATTTACAGCAGGTAGCTCAGTCCACTATGTGAGGAGAGCCATCAAGGAAATTAAGGAATACATGAATAGTATCGGACGCGCCACATCAGATTTCGATATCGCTGCGCTTGTAATCACATCCGTTTCAAATGAATCGATTAAAGCCAAGGATGTTGTAAAGCCGATTCTGGCCCCTATGATTTCCAGGCCTAAGAGAGCCAAGGCGATGTTAGATAAAAGCAAGCTAAATGTGCTCCCCTTTGAGAAAATGAGACAGGCGGTGGAGGAAAGCGATTTAGAGAAGATTGCCAGATATATTCCTTCTAATATTGTGGATGAGTTGGCCGCCGCCGGCGTGGTAGAAGAGTGTGTTGAACGTCTTAGACAATATATTTCTGTTGGTGTCACAACGTTGATAATACTTCCTGTAGGCCCGAACACAAAAGACGTTATCGAACTTATAGATAAACTGAAGTAAACTTGTTTAGCCTATCCACAGAGTAGCCCTTGGCTATGAGAACATCTCTTCAATTCTTTATTTTCATTTAAATAAAAAATTAAACTAAAGACTTATGATCTGAAATGAAACTAGCGAAAAATGCTCTAGACTTGATAGGTAATACGCCATTTCTGAAGCTTAGGAAGGTAACTGAGGGTCTCGAGGCAAATATATTGTTGAAGTGTGAACATCTAAATCCCAGTGGGAGCATTAAGGATAGGATGGCTCTAAGAATGATCGAGGAGGCTGAGAAGGAGGGAAGGTTAAAGCCGGGAGTAACAACCATAATCGATGCCAGCACCGGCAACACGGCCATCTCTCTTTGCTTTGTCGGTGCCGTCAAGGGGTACAATGTAGAGATATACATGCCGGAAATAATGCAGAATGAAAAAGTGAAAATAATAGAGCGCTACAACGGAAAAATACATCTGGTAGACGCTGAGAAGGAACTAAAGGATAGAGCAATACATGGAGCCTACATCGAACTAGGGGGTCGATATATCTGTAGGGACAGGGAGGCAAAGGAACCGAATGTGTGGTGGGCCCGTCAGTTCAGTAATAGAAATAATACAAGAGGTCATCACAAGACGGGTAGAGAGATCATAGAACATTTTGAAGGTAAAGTCGACGCGTTTGTAGCATCAGTTGGTACGGGAGGAACCTTCCTGGGCATCTCCGAGGTGTTGAATAAAGAGTGGCCAGATGTGAAGTGCTATGCCGTTGAACCAGCTGAGGTCTCATATATGACTCTAACGAACTTTGATGTGATTCCGGGTATCAGTGGTGGAATCCTGAAAGACGTAATGAATAGCGGTTTAGTAGAGGAAGTAATAAAGGTTAGAGATGAAGATGCGGTAGAAATGGGCTTTAGAATATCTAAAGAGGAGGGATTGTTCACAGGATTTTCGGCTGGAGCCAATGTATTCGCAGCCATAAATGTGGCGAAAAAACTTGGAAAGGGAAAAAATGTAGTGACTGTGTCACCTGATAGCGGAGACAGATACTTCAGTGGAACACATTTCATAACATAAGAGACCAATAAGAAAAGATCAATCAGAGCCTAATGTCTTTGTGAAATGAGTGATTCTTGATGTCTTATGTAATTGGACTGAAATGCCTTAGGTGTGGCTCAGATTATCCGACCGAAAAGATGTTCGAAGGATGTCCTAAATGCAAAAAAGGCGATGACATCGCAAATTTATTTGTCGACTACGATTATGATGGGATCGCCGATATTGTGAGTTTTGACTTCCTCGAAAGGCGATACCCCAATGTTTGGAAATATAGAGAATTGCTTCCGGTGGCTGAAGAGGGACACATGATCACCCTAGGAGAGGGTCATACACCCCTCTTAAAATCACAGCGTCTAGGTGAAAAAATCGGACTTGAAAATCTTTATCTTAAAGACGAGTCCCGAAATCCCACATGGTCATTCAAGGATCGACTGTGTTGCGTAGCCATAGCTAAGGGGTTAGATTTCCATGTAAAAGTAGCAACTATGTCGTCTATAGGCAATCATGGGGCCTCCACGGCGGCATACGCCGCAAGGGCGGGAATCAACTCTGTAATTTTTACGATCTCGACGGCTTTAGAGACGATGCTCACACAGATGCAAATTTATAAGGCAAAGGTCGTACCGGTTACGACCTCCATAGGCCGGAGAATGTTGATGAGTAAATGTGTCAAGGAGTTTGATTGGTATCCTACAGGAAATTATACCGAGATCTCGGCGACGGGAAATCCGTACGGAGTACAAGGTCATAAAACAATAGGATTCGAGATTTGTGAACAATTGGGTCGGAGAGCCCCTGACAAGATTTTGATGCCTACGTCTTTTTGTGAGGGATTCTTCGGGACCTGGAGGGGCATCCAAGAGTTCTATCAAATAGGCTTGATAGACTCGAAACCAAAAATGATTTCGGTGGAACCCACGGCTGGTGGCCCATTATGGAATGCTGTGGAGAAGGGTCTTGACTATATTGAGAAGGTTCCCCTAAAACCCAGCGTTGCAATGTCCATCGCTGGCGACTTTACCAGCTACCAGGGACTAAGAACGGTACTTGATTCCGACGGATTAGCTGTACAAGTCACAGACGATGAAATCGTTGAAGCACAAAAGATGCTGGCCTCCCTTGAGGGTGTGTACGCAGAGCTGGCATCGGTGGCGACCATAGCTGGTGTTAAGAAGCTTAGGTCAGAAGACAAGATCGAAAAGGACGAGGAGGTTGTATGCGTGCTTACGTCTAGTGGGCTCAAGGACTTTAAGATTTCTGGTAAGTATCTCCCAGCTATACCCTCTGTGGAGCCTGACTGGGATAAATTCATCTCATTTATGAAAGAGCAGTACGGCTTTCGAATAGAGTGACATGCCTGCTAGGCCTTAGGGTGTTAAAGCAACAGTACCGGAATTGCTCTGACGATTTAGGTAATCGTATCTTTGACCTAGATATATCAATTTCTTAACAGGGTTTCCATGCAATGTTAAAATTATTGGTTAATTAATAAACCAATATGTGAAATATAGCTGGTAAATCAGTATTTCTTAAATCTCTTTTTAAAGGGCTTTTAGAACCTCCCCTATCTTTTCGAGAGACGCCTCTACTCTGATAGGCTTACCACAAATTTCCACGGCGGTTTCAATGTCCTTGAGTCCATGACCAGTAATTATGCATACGATTTTTTCATCTCTGCCCACTTCACCTTCTTCCACAAGTTTTTTGACTCCCACGATAGGTACTGCTCCAGCGGGCTCCGCAAATATCCCTGTTGTCCTAGCCAGTAGTTTCTGGCTTTCTAAGATCTCCTCTTCGCTAAGGGATGTCACGGCTCCACCTGTTTCTCTAATCCCCCGCAAAGCAATGACTCCGAAATCTAAGGGGTTTTCTCATTAAATCCCTTCCAGTTCCTTGAAAGAAACTCTCCAGACCCTGTTGGGTAAACTGCCCTGTCAGGAACCTTCCAGTCTAATTGCTCACATACCTCGTAAGCTACGGTCTTATCACATTCAAATCTGAAATGATTCCCTATGGTTAAACTAAACCATCCGAATTTTTGGATGGCTTCATAGAACAGCCTTATTGTTTCATCTAAATCTCCTTCAATCACAAAGACTTTGGCTCCGTACATCATCGATTGTGCTAGTTTTCCCATGCTGGCTCCACTATGCACGAAGATTATACACTCAAGCTATGCCCTTGCCGCGTAAGCAGCGGCTGCGGCTCCAGCATTTCCGCTAGAGGCTATTGACACGGTATTGGCGCCGAACTCTTGGGCTTTGGTCATAGCAACTGACATCGAACGGTCTTTGAAGGAACACGTAGAGTGGGAGGTTTCATCCTTTATATAAAGTTCTTTAACACCGATCTTCTCTGCGAGAATTTTAGATTTTATAAGGTATGTTTCGCGTTCCCCCAGTGTGACGATCCTAGATCTATCTTTTATAGGTAGAAATTCTATCCACTTAAATATCACCAAAGGAAGTCTACCCTTTAATTGATCTCGGCTTATCTCTTTAGCTATGGCATCATAGTCATATGTAACTTCCAGAAAAATCGCCTTGCAACGCTTACATTTAAGTGGAGGCTCATCGAAAGAGTATTTCTCTCCGCACCTATGACACTTTAGAGCCCTCATGAAATACATGGTTCATCAACGCCTAAACTCAAAGTCCAATGTTGATTCACTGCTATATGTGTTTTGTCTGAAGGGAAGATGTATAAGGGTAATCAACGAGAGAAAGGAGATGGACTAATACCGTGTGATTCTCGTACGCATAAGAGGCTGATAAAAAATCCCTAGGGTAACATCATCTACGTTTTTTTATCAGAAATAGTTCAATACCATAATTTTTTCATTAGATTCGCGAAGGAATATATAATTTATCAAACGTATTTAAGAGGTGATAGTGAAATGATTAAAAAAAATACAGCCTATGAGGCAATGGAGAAGTATGACATTGACGCGTTGATTGCATCGACACCTGAAAATGTTTTTTATATAAGCGGTTTAATGAGTTTAGGCCACAAGATACTCAGAGGGACCCAGGTTTACGCCATTTTACCACGAGAAAAGGATATAGAGCCTTCTATCGTATGCTCTATAGGTGAAGCCGATCTCGTCGCTGAAAGCCGTACATGGATAACCGATCTGAGGTTTTACGGTGCTTTCTACATTTATCAAGCGAAGGCGTTGTTGACCAACACAGAAAAAGAAGTCATTGGGCTTATGAAAATAAAGGCTGAAAAAGACCCTATTAAAGCTCTATTAAAAGCTCTTAAGGAGAAAGGACTTGCGAATAAGAAGTTAGGATTTGACGAATTAGGAGTATCTTACATGGTCTTCGAAAGGATCAAGTCGGAGTTGAGTGAAACAGAGATAGTCACGGCAAACAATATTTTCAGAGAGCTGAGGATGATAAAAACCTCGAATGAGATTGAAAAGCTCGGAAAAGCAGCAAGTATCAATGAGAGGGCTTTAGAAGCATCTATAGAAGGCGTAAAAACGGGCACCACCGAGAAAGACATTGCAAAGGCTTATGAAAGTTGTGTAATAAAGGAAGGAGCGACTCCACTATTTAGCGCGATAGGTGTTGGTACGAGAAGTGCCCTACCAAACGTCGTACCATCAGATTACAAAGTAAATAAGGGAGATCTGATAAGATTAGATGTTGGCTGTATTTATCAAAACTATAGTTCTGATATTGCCAGAACCTTCTCGTTGGGCGAACCTTCTGAAAGAAAGAAAATGTATTATGAAGCCGTATTAGCAGGAGAACAAGAGGCAATAAAAAATATAAAACCCGGTATCCAAGCATGTGACATCTTCCAGATAGCGGTTGAGACGGTCAGAAAAGAGGGCATACCCCATTGTGAGAGGAGTCATTGTGGTCACGGCATCGGTGTTGAATGTTATGATGATCCCCTAATATCACCAACGAACACCACTATCCTGCAGGAGGGTATGGTCTTATGCATAGAACCTCCCTATTACGAGTTGGGATTCGGTGGCTTCCAAGTAGAAGATGAAGTAGTCGTGACCAAGGAAGGTACATATTACCTATCAACGATCGATAGAAAATTACGTGTAATTTAAAGGCGCTGCAAAGTCTAGCGGAGAAATAATCTATGTATAAACAACGCTTACTCTATTCGAATTAAAGCGGATTATTATATCATGCTAAATATTTGAGGAATGTATTTTACGCTCGCAACCAATCCCTCATTACATCATCCAACCTATTGAGTAAAGCTTCACTAGGACTATCCATGACTTTGCGGCCGAGTTTCAAAACATAGGCTCGATCACTTATGGATAATATTTGGCGGACGTTCTGGTCTACGGCTAAAATGGTAATATTTATTTCATCCTGCAATTTTTTAAGAATTAGATAAGCTTCTTTTAAGATTTTCGGCGATAGTCCGGTAGAGAACTCGTCTATAAGAAGTATTTTTGGATTTGTCATGAGGGCTCTTCCCAATTCCAGCATTCTTTGTTCTCCTCCGCTTAACACACCTGCTCTTGTATTACTTTTTTCTCTCAAAACGGGAAATCTTATATAGACCTCTTCTATCGCCTCACTGACTTTGGAAAGGTCTTGTTTTAATATCCACGCACCCATCTTCAAGTTTTCTTCTACGGTTAAATATGGAAAGACTGATCTACGTTGTGCTAAATAGGATATGCCCATTTTTATCAAAGTATGGGACTTATGACGAGTTATGTCAGTTCCGTCATATGTTACTATGCCTCTATAGGGTTTTAGCAAGCCAAATATCGTCTTTAGCAAGGTGGACTTGCCAGAGCCATTGGGCCCGATGATCGCCGTGATAGAATATCTTTCGACTTCTAATGTGATTCCATGTAATATCTCTATTCCACCATACCCCGAATATATATCTCTAACTTCCAAGATCATTTTATTCGCCTATGTATGCTTCTATAACCCTTGGATTATCTTGGATGGTTGTAGCGGACTCATCGGCTATCTTCTCTCCCTCGTCAAGAACTATGACTCGTTTGCAAAGCCGCAATACCAAAGAGATATCATGTTGAATTATTATACATGCCACTCCTTCTTTGTTTAAGGAATTAATTATTTCTACCAATTTATCTATAATAACGGGGGTCACTCCTGCCATAGGCTCATCCATTAATATTAACTCAGATTTAAGCATTAAAACGCGTGCAAGCTCAAGTAGCTTCTGTTGTCCACCAGAAAGATTTTGAGCGTATTCGTGTGTCAATTCGGTAAGTCCGACTGTATCTAGTAGATTTGTTGCCATTTCTAGATCTTTCTCAACGGCTAATAAGTTCTCTAGTGCCGTCATTCTTTTGAACACGCGTGTTATTTGGAACGTCCTACCTACTCCTAGCTCAGCGATTTGATGTGGCTTCATACCCGTAATCTGTCGTGATTTATACCAAATCTCACCGGAATCAGGTTTTAAATAACCATAAAACAAATCGAATAGAGTGGTTTTTCCAGAGCCGTTAGGTCCGATTAATCCAATCATTTCACCCTTTTCTAACTTAAAAGAAACATTGTTTATAGCCAAAACACCGCCATAAGACTTAGTCAAATTGCGAACTTGTACAAATGTCACAATGATCACTTCTTAATTAATCGAGGACGAATAAAATAGTCCGTTACGGTCCCAACTATGCCTTTTGGTATTAATGCCACAATGAGCATTAAAAGCGAACCGCGAAGTATTACATGTAGAACTTGCCCCCCGAATGCCCATCTAAGTATCCACGCCATCGGGGTCAATAGAAAAGAACCTACCATGGGACCTATAATGGTACCTAATCCACCAATAAGTGAAGGCAACATAATGTCCGCGGAAAGTATGATAGACATCGTAGTATCTGGGTCCAAGAACAATGTGAACTGCGAGTAGAAGGCGCCTCCCACAGCTGTCAGGGCAGCGCTGACAGCTGCGGCTATCATTTTATATTTGAATGTATTTATCCTAATTGACTGCGCCGCCTTTTCATCATCCCTTATTGCCAATAGGTAGAGTCCAAGCTGAGATTTCCTAATTATAGTTGCTATAAATATACCGATGATCATGAAGCCTAGTATCACATAGAAGTATAGAAGCCTGTTAGTGTGAAATTGAAAGTGCCAGAGAGAATCAGGAACGATTGGGTACAATAATCCACCAGACTTTCCTGTGAAATCCCAAAATAGGAAGAATGTCCTTAGGATTTCAGCTACAGCTAACGTTGCTAGTATGTAGTAATGTCCTCTGAGCCTAAAAGTTGGAAAGCCGATGACAACCGAAAACAAGACTGCTATACCAGCACCCAGCAAAAGTCCAATCCATGGTGTTGTACCTGTCCTTAGGTATAGGATTGCGGTGGTATATGCGCCGATTCCGAAATACGCTGCATGTCCCACGGAGATCAGCCCAGAAAAGCCAGCTTGTATATTCCACGCGAGTGATAGAAAAGCATAGAGAAAGGTCATGATGAATATGTCGAGTATAAAGTCAGAGGTTGTTAGGAAGGGAATCATTGCTAAGAGAAGGAAAAATATCAAATAGTAAGTAAAGGGGTTTGTATATGGCTTCATTGACGCAGTCGCCTCATAAAGAGACCTTCTGGTCTGATAAGTAGCACTATTAGAAAGATTAATAATGGAACTGTTAGTTTCAAAAGAGAGAATTCATATGCGGTAACCGTCTGCACTACGCCGATTATTAATCCTCCTATGAAAGCTCCTATGTAATTACCTAAACCACCTAAGACCACTACTATGAAGGCTAATACTACGTACATGGTCCCAACATAAGGATCAAAGGGGAAATACGTACTTACTAGTGTTCCAGCTATGCCTGCACACGCTGTTCCTAAACCGAAGGAAATGGCGTATACTTTCTCAGTGTCTATTCCTAGTACTTCGGCCGTTTCGCTGTCCTGAGCCGTAGCTCTTATGGCTGTTCCTGTATAAGTTCTTGTTAAAAATAAGTATAAGAGTATAGAGCAGGTAAATGCTGCTATAAAAGATATAAGTTGTGGGAAATGAATGAATATGCCTCCAACCCAGAAGGTGAGATCACTATATGGAGTCATTATCCTTTTGTAATTGGCAGACCAGAATGTTACGACGAGGTGCTGAATGACTAGAAGGAGACCAAATGTCATAAGCATCTGAGCATATAGTGGTTGGCCTAGTATGGGTTTTATCAAGATTTTCTGAAGGACATAACCCAATACATAGAAGAGAGGAAAGATGATGAATAGTGACAGCAATGGGTCTAAAACCAAGAGCGCCCAAAACCAAAAACTGACGTACATGCCCAACATAAAAAGCTCGCCGTGAGCGAAGTTTATTATATCCATAGTTCCGTATATAAGGGTCAAACCTATGCTAGTAAGTGAATAAACAGATCCGAGAAATAGGCCGTTAATCACCAATTGAAAAAAAAGAAGGGGGTCCATCGTCTTCCCTTCGACACCCTCCTATGGTGTCACTCTCTTTCTTCCCACGTGGGGACAGGGTAAACGACTTCGCGTTCAGCGGCCTCTGGAGGCCAAACAGCAAAGAATTTGTTCTCAGGAGGTAGAATCTGAGTTGTGATGCTTGTTGCATATATGTTCTGGCCAGTTTCGTCGAATTTCACGCCTTTCCATGCAAATATTATTTCGTCGGGGCCTATCTCAGTGGCCATGAAAGCCTCACGGATCTTTTCGGGATCAAGAGAACCGGCTCTTTCCAGGACGTCGAAAATGATTACCCAATCCATATGTTCAATTGCGGGGAGTACATAGAAATCTTTACCAGTCGCTTCTTCATATAATTTCACGATTTCCTTACCAACAGGTTTTTTTTCCGCAAGTGAGGGGCTCCAAGCCGTTCGCGTGAAACCGTACAATCCATCTTTACCCACAGCCTCGAGATACTCTGGATAATCGAATCCATCCGTAGTATAGATGCCCATGGGCATAAAGTTAATTTTCTTGAAAGCTTCTGTCCAGAGTACGGCATCTCCAACAGCGGTACTGCAGATGAATAAGATATCTGGGTTGGCCGTTTTCAAAGCGAGTGCTTCACTAGT
>CAYFVN010000090.1:0-1932 GCA_964346575.1 uncultured Candidatus Bathyarchaeia archaeon | reverse complement strand
TCGATCAGACATCTCACGTGTAACTGTTACGGTATATCTTCTATTAATTCCAATTTTTCGAGCCACTGAGACCGTTAAGGAAAGTATCTTTTTTCGTAGTTCTTTAGAATCTCCAATATCGAATATTTGAGACGGTTCATAATAAAGGGAGGAGGTTATGCATGAAAGACCACATTTCCTCCTTTGAGATCTCCCCATGCTATATAGGTAAGATCTGGAATTTCAAACCATACTCTATCAGTTCTTTCTCCTTTAGCCGCTCGTGCAAAAGCTAATCTAAATTCCATATCTCCAGCGTACTCATTCTCGATGTAAACTTTAGCGGTTCCCGTTAGTCTAACCCAATAAGTGTTGGGTCCATCACGACCTTCTTGGAAAGCTCCTCCGGTCACTTCAAGGATTGCTTTGAGACGGTAATCTCTGTCCATGAACGAGCCTCTACCTGAGACCCCATTATCAAATATCCACGTCGGGCTGCTACTTTCAGCGAATGGGCCTCCAGCCTGCACCCCAAAAGATGCATGATGGTTTAAGACTGTACTGTATGGTGCTTTACTCAAGTACCAGCCACCACCCGTAACCTTGTACATCGGTTTAGCTGCGAAGACAGGTGTTATAAGTAGAACAGAAAGGATCATAACAATAAGGCTCAAGTGTACAAGTTTATTCATAGGGATATACCCAATATATTATTATATTTATAAGTATATAATATTAGTTATTTATTATTTATATGTTAACTTATTATAACGCGTGCTCTACATCCAGAGATGCTATGTAAGACTGCTTCTAGCTCAACCCTTACTTTTCAGCCCGTATATTACCCAAAAGACTGCGACTACGCCTCCCACTATCGCGCCGGAGGCGAGAAAGACCGCTGCCTTTTGCCAGAAATCCATGTTACTCGCGTAGAAGGCAAGGTACAATACGATGAACGCGAACCAGAGCACTCCAGCCATGATTGTTGCCGTTATTGCAGTCATCATCGAGGTAGTTGAAACCATTCCTCGTTCACCAGATTATCTGTGATCCGAATTCTATTCTTAAGACTTTCGGT
This sequence comes from uncultured Candidatus Bathyarchaeia archaeon, assembly GCA_964346575.1. GTDB lineage: Archaea > Thermoproteota > Bathyarchaeia > 40CM-2-53-6 > DTGE01 > CAYFVN01. The sequence continues at coordinate 875 of CAYFVN010000090.1, read as the reverse complement.
GTGAGCATTCCAAGGGCGTAAACCGAAGGTTTTCGTTCAGCAGAAGTGGGCAGAGTTGTAGTCTGTGGCCATGAAGTACCTATTGGTCCTGAACGCTTAAAGTCATCGCCTTTAATAGAACTCCGAGAACCGATAAAGCCAGTATCAGGATGAAGAGAACGAGGAAAAGTGTCGAGAGCTTCTTACTCTCTGAATGTTTTTGCCACAGGTAGAACAGGAACGAGAAGGCTAGTGTTTGAAGCACGGTCTCAGGCAAGAGAGCTATCTGAAGCCATACAGGTATAATGGTGTAGACCATCCCTTCAATGGAGCCAGGGGCTGGTCCTGGCGAATTAAGGATTGCAAGTCCAAAGAATAGCCCCCAAAGATACATCCATCCATACTTTCGGTCGAGGAATACGCTACGGAAAGGATAGAGTACCAAAGCCATAATCGGCCCTCGTATCAATTGAAAGAGTGGCCCAGCGATCACCCAGATGGAGGTGGTCGACTTCATATACAGAGAATATGGAGGAACCGAAAACCGATAGGGGTAGTTGAAAAGAAGTACACCAAAGACCAATCCGAACAGCCAATAGGTGATAAAGTGAAGGACCGTAACTCGGAAAACGAACCCCAAAAACGGTTTGACCCTATCCATGATTTTTTAAACCTCATAGTAGCAACTTAGATCTAATTCGATCGTCTATATTTAATCCGGTCCTTCGGTGCGCAACCCCTCCAACAACAATAATAAAAACTAAATTAAATATTTACCATAAGAATTAGGTGAGAGTGGTTTCATGAGAGTCGAAGATGTCAAGAATATCGCAGTAGCTGGATCAGGCATAATGGGTCCCGGGATTGCCCAAGTGTGCGCAGAAGCAGGGTATCGA
>CAYFVN010000089.1:0-1692 GCA_964346575.1 uncultured Candidatus Bathyarchaeia archaeon | reverse complement strand
TTTAAACTCGAGTTCCACGACCTTCGAGATGAGATCTAAACTCTGAACACCCTTTATCTCGGTTAAGGCTCCCTCCGGTATCGATATGTTAAGATCCTGCCTTATAGTTCCCAGTCCTCTCTTAACTTTCTTCGTTGCTTTTAGGAGTCTACCTATGGCTAAGGCTACTTCCTGAGCCTCTTTGGGCGTATGAATGATAGGTCCTGTAGCTATCTCCACTAGGGGTATCCCAAGTCTATCTATCCTATAAAATACCGTCATACCTGATTCCCCAGTCTTTCGAGCAGCGTCTTCCTCCAAGCTTACGTGTTCTATGGGTATCTCCCTTCCATGAACTTCAAGTACGCCACCTATACCGATGGCAGCCGTCCTCTGGAACCCAGTCGTATTGGAGCCGTCTATCACAACCTTGCGCATGACGTGGATCTCATCTACGGGTTTAGCCTCTAGGAGAAGCGAGATCTGTAATGCAGAATCAACCGCCTCATCGTTCAATGAGTGAGGTGGCTCTTCATCGGCCTCAACTAGGCATGAAGTTTCACTATTAGACTCGTACATTACCGCTCTCCCCCTCTGAAACTCGAATAGAGCCGCAGGATCAACCTCGCCGAGCTCGCTCTGGGTAGGTCTAAGCCTTCTGAGAAAACGCTTAGCAGCCTCTCCCTTTGAGAGCTGAGTCGGGCAACCGCAGAACAATTTGTTCTGAGCATCCAGCTGGCAGTGGATCTCTAAACCGACTTTGGGAACCTCATCCATGGTGGGGCTTTCCATCCTCTTCATGACTCCTGTACATTCTAGTCATCTCCTACACTCTATCTCTCCTGCAATATTTGTGATCATCAGCCTCCTAACTTCACGAGGATCCTGACTGCTACCTAAGACCCACATCAACTTCACCAGAGCGGTTTCAGGAAGCATATCTCCCAGAGGAGTTACTCCCCTCTTGAGCAGGTCTCTACCCGTATAGTAGACATTCATGTTGATATTCCCCCAGATACACTGAGACGTCATACCTATGAACACACCTTGGTCGGCAGCCCTTTCTATGGGAATGTAAAACCTCGAACTTACGTGGCCTAGTCCTGTACCCTCCAAGATTAAGCCATTAACCTCTCCATCTACAAGCCGCTCAATAAGCTTGGGGTCCATTCCGGGATAAAACTTCACCAATGCAACTTTATCATCGAATTCACCCTTGACTTTGAGCTGTCCTTTACCTCTACTACGAAGCAAGTTACCAGTTACTTGTAATCTTCCGTTGATTGCATCGTAGTATGCGATGGGATCCATGTTTATGGATTTGAAGGCGTTCCTAGCGCTTGTATGGCATTTACGTACCTTAGTTCCCCTGTGGATGGCTATGCGATCATCTGATGTATTTTCATGCATAGCTACGACGACCTCTGCGAATGGCGCTTCAGCAGCCGTTGAGACCGCTGAAATAAGGTTCGTGGCCGCGTCTGAGCTAGGCCTATCAGATGACCTCTGTGAGCCCACTAAGACGACGGGTACGGGCAGATCCTCTAAGGCGAAGCTGAGGGCTGCGGCTGTATAACCCATAGTATCGGTGCCATGGCATATCACAATTCCTTCAGCCCCTTCGTTCAAAGCTTCCTCAATGGAGTAGGCCATTCTCCTCCAATGGCTCGTGGTGAGATTCTCGCTGAACTCGCTGAATAGGATCTTTGCATG
>CAYFVN010000088.1:0-4159 GCA_964346575.1 uncultured Candidatus Bathyarchaeia archaeon | reverse complement strand
ACTACTACACCGGCCAAGGCTCCTGAAGAAAAATTTCCAGACAAAACGACAAGGATGAAATCTAACGGCGAAATATTGGGTCTTCCTGGGAATAAGTACATGCTTCCTCTTCCTAAGTTTACAAGTGATGTGATGATAGAAGAAGCCATAGCTTGGAGGAGGTCTATAAGAGAATACAAGGATGAGCCTTTAACTGTAGAGCATCTGTCGAAGCTGTTATGGGTAGCTCAGGGGATAAACGAGCTGAGATATAATCTGAGGACGGTGCCCAGCGCAGGTGCAACTTATCCATTAGATTTGTACACGGTTGTGGCCCAAAATGGAGTCATTATGAATGAAAAACACCTTTTCCCTGCGGGCTCGTATAAGTATAATTGCGAAAACCACGGTATTGAGTTGATTAAAGCGGGCGATTTCCAGGAAGAGCTGGCTAAGGCATCATTGGAGCAAGAATGGGTTGAAAAAGCCCCGGTTAGCGTTGTGGTATGCGCCGTTTATAAAAGGACAACAAGAAGATATGGCGATAGAGGTCATAGATATGTCCACATGGAAGATGGCCATGTAGGACAGAACATATACTTAATGGCTGCTGCTTTTAATTTAGGGACTGTCGTTATCGGAGCATTCCATGACGAGCGGGTAAGGGAAATTATTGGCGCCGATACTGAAGAACATCCCCTATACGTAATGCCCATAGGTATACCCAAGAAACCTTACAGAATAAGTGAGCAGGAAATATCCGAGTACTATAAAAGAGTAAGGCAATCTGAGTAAAGAGTCAAGAGCTCAAGTCTAGATAGGCAAACACGCCTTATGATATATCTACGCGTGTGCTATTGCAGCTGATGTATATTAAAATATGGCCTATTCAGATTATAATAAATTGGTGGGTAAGTTGATTGACTCATACGAGTTTGGTGTGATAGTAGTCGATGGAAAAAGATACACGAGCGACATCATTATCTTTCAAGAAAGGATTTTAGACGGATGGTGGAGAAAAGAGGGACATAGATTGTCAGCCGATGATTTGAAGGACGTATTAAACTCTGACCCTCAACCACAGGTGATTGTTATGGGCACCGGATATTCTGGACTTGTGAAAGTCTCGCATGAAGTGGGAGAGGTGTTGAAAACTAGAAAAATCGAATTTATAGCTGAACCCACGAAGCAAGCGTGCGAAACCTACAATCGGCTTTTAAAATCGGGAAGAAATGTTGTAGCGGCTTTCCACCTGACATGTTAGTAAAGATCGATTAGTGCCTGGCGCGCGAGCGCCACGCGCTAGAAGCATATTACGGAATCGTTTTAATCTCCTTAACATTCGCTATCGTTCGTTGTATACGTTCCTATTTTTGGATGTTAAGAAGACCGCGCAAGTAAAGTTAACTTGTGATTTATATATCAACGTTTAAGGTTATTCTGATGAGATATCCTATGGCGAAAGCTAAAACCGCTATTCCAAGGCTTATCAGTACCATCTCCAAAAACCTCTTCGTGAAAGGTACGTCTTTAGATACGGAGATGTAAAAAGTAAAGATGAAAATTATTATAATCGCGTTGAAGATCATTAATCCTAGAGATAAATAGATGTCCGTGAAAAATAAGTAGGGGAAGATTAGACACAATACCGTAAGGATATAAGCTATACTCGTATAAAATGAAGCTTTAAATGGATTCAGGAATCCTTCTTCCGATTTGGTAGCAAGATATTCCGAAGCAGCCATTGATAGGGAGGCGGCAACTCCAGTTATTAAACCCACCATAGCAACTAGGCGCGTATTTTTAAGGGCAAGCGTGAACCCCGCAAGGGCTCCAGAAAGTTCCACGAGCGCGTCACTCAAACCTCGAACAACTGAACCAACGTATCTTAGCCGCTCTTCATCCATCATATCAATGAGTTTTTTCTCGTGATCATCTTCATCTTCCGCAATATCTTTAGCCTCTGGCACAAATTTTGAGATTTTCTTGTAAGTCACCTGGGCCTGTTCTTCTCCTCTTTCCATCAGTTTTGTTCCAAAAGTTATTCCAAATATTCTTGAAATAAGCAGGTACATCCAAATCTTCAACTTATCTGGCTTTACATCCTCATTAGTGTATTTCATCCATGTATTATAATGCGACAATTCGTCGCGTGATATCTGTCCAAGAACACTTCTATTACGAGGATCTCTTACAGACTTCGAGAGTTTCTCATAGATGAAATGCTCCGTGATCTCATTCTTTTGAGCTGTCAACATCGTCTTTTTTACGTCTTTATGCATCATGAGAACCGCAGTTGGATTGATATTCCGTGATAATTTAGTTTAACGGTTAAGAGAAGCATTAGCGTTTTAGCGCGCGCGGTCTCAAACTTGTACCGCGTGTACATCGATCCTAGACCGATCAGTTAGCTTCAGCAAATAACTAGCCATAACGTGTTTAGAATTAGTCAGACTGATTATCCTTAAGATCGATAAAGAAAAAAGTGGTGATTTTTCTTCAAAAAATTTAGCGCGCGCGTAGAAAAAGAGTTACAAGTTATACTTGTATTATTGCAGTCTTCTCAGAGCGTCCAAAGCTGATTTCATAAGAAGATAAGCGGAGGTGGCACCCACATCCTGATTCCCCCTTGAGCGTTCTCCTAGGTAGCTGGATCTCCCCCTCTTCGAGACCATATCTATCGTGCTTTTCATTCCCTCCTCAGCTGCTTTGACACAGTTCTCAAAGGACTTTATCAACGGTTCCTTTCGTTCCACCGACTCTGCGATAGCTACTGCGGCTGGATGAATCGCGTCGAGCATCGTCTTCTCTCCTAGGTTAGCCTTTCCCATCTCTGTAATTCCTTTCTCTCCAGCCTCAAACATTTTGGCTATGTCACCTACGTCAACTTCATTCCTTCCCTCGGCGACCTCTCCCGCCTTCATGAAGGCAATGCCATATAGAGGTCCTACAGCTCCTCCAACATGTGAGACTAGAGTCATTCCCACACTCTTTAAAATCCCACCCACATCCTTCCCTTTAAGTTCATCCAGCCCTTCCAAAACAGTTCTAAACCCTCTAGAAAGGTTTATTCCATGGTCGCCGTCTCCGATAGCTTGATCCAGGCGTGTAAGATAATCTGTATTTTTTTCTATACTGCGGGCAATATCTTCGATGATCTTTACGGTCTCTTCGGAGCTTATGACGTCAGTCAGGGAAGCCTCTCTCCTCAAGAATTCCGTACTTTTTTCAACGCCTAACTTTGAGAAAAATAAGGTGTCGAGGCCGGTGCGTCCAAGAGACGCTTCAGCTCATCGTCCAATCTAAGTAGAGTAATCGAGGCCCCTGCCATTTCTAGGGACGTGGAGTAGTTGCCGATGAAAGAGCGATAAATCTCTATCTTAGACTCATCAAGATTCTGACGCAGCCTTCGAAACATGATTAGAAGTTCCAAGAGTGGAGTAGCTCCTAAACCGTTGACCATAACAGCCACCTCATCCCCAGCCTTAAAGGGTAAATCTTCCAGAATATTCTTGGTCAAAACATCGGTTATCTCGTCAGAAGTCTTCATCTTAGTCCTTTCAATTCCAGGCTCTCCGTGTATACCCATTCCCAGCTCCATCTCATCTTCTCCAAGTATGAAGTGAGGCTTTCCAGCCGCAGGTATTGTACACGGTGCTAAGGCAACACCCATCGTTCTTAGATTTGCATTGGCCTTCTGAGCCACAGATTTAACTTCTTCAAGGGTAGACATCTCTTCGGCTTTGGCACCAGCAATTTTTAGTACGAAGATATTGCCGGCTATTCCTCGTCTTGTATCTTCATTACCCTTCGTGGCTGAGGCAACGTCATCCGTTACTTGTGAACTGTCGACTTCTATTCCTTCAGCCTTTGCCATATCTGCCGCCATACCGAAGTTCATCTTATCACCCGAATAGTTGCCCAGTATATAGATGACTCCAGAACCCCCGTTTACAGCCTTCATGGCCTCGAAAACAGGCTGTGGTGTGGGTGAAGAGAATATAGCACCAACGACCGTGGCGTCGATGAATCCTTTCCCTGTATAGCCTAGCCAGAAGGGTTCGTGGCCACTACCCCCACCAGCGATGACTCCGACTTTTCCATTTATCGGAGCGTCACTCCTCACGACTACGTTTACTCCCTCTATCTTCTTTATAATTTGTGGAAAAGCCGCGACTAT
>CAYFVN010000087.1:0-3123 GCA_964346575.1 uncultured Candidatus Bathyarchaeia archaeon | reverse complement strand
GAGTAGGAGTAGCAACAAATATGAGGTTAATAACCTTGAAATATTTCGTCTTCTTCTTCTGACATACAGAATCCTTCAAGATTAACTTATTTGGAATCTATAAATATAATTCGTATTTATATTTTATATGATATTATTTATGAAAAGATTTATTAACTAATATTTTTTCAATATTTATAGTGGCATTACATGGGTGAGAAAATTAATAGAGTTTCGAAGAAGACTCTCCTCTCCAAGTTAAGGTTTCGAGAACTCCGCAAGATGGCTAGGGATTTAGGTGTTAAAGCACCCTACAAGAAGACGAAAGACGAATTAATTTCTGCCCTGCAGAGAAAGGCGAAAACGATTAGACTCGAAGACCTAAAAGAGAAAGTTGAGAAGTATAAAAGAACTACTTGATCACGCGCTTTAAAGAAACTACTCGAAACCCATACGATACTAGAGTTGAAGGCTTCGGTTCTTGAGTAAGCGGGGAAACATGGTGTTAGTGGGTCGGAAGCCCACCATGGACTATGTGCTCTCTGTCATTATGCTATTTAGTGCTGGCGTGGAAGAGGTGGTCTTGAAGGCTAGAGGCCAGTCTATCAGCACCGCGGTGGACGTGGCTGAGATCGTCAGGCGTAGGTTCATGAAGACTGTGAAGGTGAAGTGGATAGGCATAGGCACCGACATCGTGTCTTTGAGGGAGGGAGGTCACAGACCAGTCTCCAAGATCGAGATCACCCTAACGACTTAGTGATGTAAAGGCTGTCGCGCCTACAAGTATTTCAAGACGTGATAGAATTGATTCAAGGTGGATTTTGATGGAGTACGTGTTGAGGGGAGAGTACCCTCTCGGTAGAAACGAATTTAATGAGAGGATGGCGGAAGCGGGGAAGCACATCTTCAGTTTAGGGTTGGGCGATGCGGCTGAGGAGGTGGGCAGGATTAATGTCGCCCTATTCCTTGCAAAAATGCATTTCAGTCAGGAGCAGCTAGGTTACGCCCGCCACGCCATGTTCATAGGGGCCCCTGACTTCACCTTCCAAACCTCATCCTACAAGTTTCGCGACGCGGTCCCAGAAGGCGGAAAGGTCGTCTGGGGGGACGGGACATACGACTTCGTTCCGGTTGAGATGGAGCCGGACTTCTGCGGCCTATTAGTGGGCGGGGTGGAGGGTCATCCCTCTTTGGAGGAGATCTTGGATACCCTGTATAGTATGAGGGGGAGGGATGACTACTACATAGGAGATGTGAAGGTAAGTTTGAGGAACTTCAGGTCGGGCAGCCACTTCCTAAACCTCTACATGGTTGAAGGCCATGAAGCGTTGGACCTGCCCGGGATGGTTGCTGTGCTACATACATCCTCGGATGAGATGCGAGATCCGTTAACCGGCTTCGTTCAGGATAGGGGGGAGTTGATGCAGACACCATTCGGACGTACATGTATCCTACGAGATAGCGACGCACTTGAATACGAGAGGAGGTGCAGGTATGCAACCGAGTTCGCACTGAAGAAGCGTGAACTCCTCTTCGAGGAGGTACTCGGTCGCGGCGAGGTATTATCGAACATTAACCACTATGAGTTAACCGGGTTGAACGAGGCGATCATCGGATGCCACACCGTCCATGAGACGGGAGAGGTCCTACCCATGACGTTGATAGACGGCTCACCGGCCTACCTGGTTAAGGGGAGAAGGAACCTCTCGCAGAAAGTGATCGAGGAGATGGGATTCGACTCCAGGGAATTAGAGCGGTGGGTCTACGAAAGATTGTTAAACGCCAACATATTGCCCCACGGCGGGGGACATAAGCTGATCGATGTGGAGAACGTTCAGAAGGTCATCCTATATCCCCAAGCTAAGGTCATCATCCCAAGGATTAAAGGTAAAATCTGTATCAAGGCTTACGTCGACATGGAGACGGCCTTCAGAAGCTACCGGTCTGAAGGCGTCCTGGAGAGGGTTCAATCCCTGGGGCTGGCAGGCCACCATGCAACGCTCAGAGCTGTCTACGGTATAAAGGCGGATTTCTAATCCGAAGCCCTATACCCGCGTCTATAGAGACTCCTTATATCCTTATCCCACTGGCATTGTTGAAACCGTTAAATTGGTCGTTAGATGCGCTCCTCGATGCTGGAGGTTGTCGTTACAGGGCTTGAATTTGAATCATAAAATTAAAATTATACTTTATACATACTTATGTATTGTTAAAGTATGTCTGGTGTATTATACCACTTTGTAAAGCCCGTTGTCTACAGCCTCAAGCTTAGATCTGGGGTTAAAAATATTATCGTCGAGTTTGGGTGGGATGGGGGCGGCTTGGTGATGTTGGAGCTCGTAAGCCCCACAAAGACGCATACAGAGGATGAGATGAAGATAACGGATAAGACATCTATCCACGCAGATGGGATGGTGGTCTGCAAGTATCTGAGACGGTACGAGCTTACGATACCGAAGCTATCCCGAGAAGAGACTTGGACCATAAGATTGAATCTAGAAGACGTATATAACTATCGACTTGATGTTCAGGCGTCCTGACATGACGTTAAGCCGTCGGAACGCGCGTCTTAACGAGTGCTACGCTTTCGTTCTTCTCTGACTTCCGACCCGCCGACACAACTTTTCCTCTCATACTCTAGAAGCAAAAACCCAAACCCATGAGACCTAAATAAACCATCGTAAGATAGCATTTAGCATCTCGAGATCTCATGAGGACAGCCTCAGCTATGGATGAGAAGCTTCATCACCCAAATAGATCGATCGATACGGCATCAGCCCGAATTAGAGTTTATTCTTGGCGTTACTATATGGAGATGCCTCTTGTATTAAGCGCCATTTTTATCTTCTCCACCTCGGCCCTGAGCTCTCTTACCTCACGTATCAAGTCGTCTAGGCTAGTCGGCGTGGTAGGCTTAGGGACGGTTCCAGGCCCCAGATCCGGAACCTCTCTCCCCCTCCTGCGAACTACATCTTCAGGCCTGTACACCTCACCCAATAATTACCACCGAGAAATTTATCGAATCTTAATATATAATGTTATCTGAGATAATTTAATGAAAATATATGTATTAAAAAACAAAAATTTACTTGTTTTTGATATGGTTTTGCCGTTGCCTAAGTCTTAAAGAATTATAATAATTAT
>CAYFVN010000086.1:0-1760 GCA_964346575.1 uncultured Candidatus Bathyarchaeia archaeon | reverse complement strand
GGGATAATGCTCTAAAGGAAGAGAATAGCTCAACCAGCCTTTACAGTCGTAAATTGGATGACTGATTCCATTATAACATCTATAGTAGTTTGTATCCTTATCTTTCCACATATATTAAGCATTATCATTAGTCAACTGATTCTTGGAAAAAGAGAGACGTATGAGAGTATGGAGGAGATGGTTCAACACACGAAACTCGAGAAACGAATCTCAACGATAACATTCATCCTCATTCCATGCGTAGCACTCTACAGCGTGTTCTTGCCACTAAAACTCGGCTCCACGTGGTTCTATGTTGGATGCTTTATTTACGTGCTGGGCACGTTCTTTCTAATTGGGGCAAACGTGGCTTTTGCTACTACGCCGGTGGATAAACCAGTCACCAAAGGAGTTTATCGTATCTCAAGACACCCTATGAACTTGGGGTTTTTCTTGATATTGGTGGGTACAGGCATAGCCTGTACTTCTTGGGTTCTTCTGCTGTGCGGTGGAATCTTCATTCTCTTGATGCGCTTCTGGTTACCCTCAGAAGAGCGTTGGTGCCTACAGTTGTATGGGGACACTTATCAAGAATATCTGAATAAAACCCCACGATGGATAGGAATCCCCAAATCAAGGAACCAATGAAAAGTTGCGAGCCTAACATCAAAACAATTGACGTCTTCTTTTAAATACGGAACTTGCTAGTAACAACGCGAGTGACAACCTCCTCCCAAATATCTTTGAAATGTGTTTATTTTATGAAAATAATCATTTTTTATTCTTTTTAATTATGAAGCTACAACGATTCGGAATTATTTGAGGGTCTTGGATGCCGTCATTTCGGGTGCACCATCTAGACCAATGGTTTAAGGATCGTTTAGTGTGCTCTTGCCCTTTCCCAGTAGTACCTGTAAAGGTCATGACACCATGTCAGAAAGCGAGGCGTCGTACCCACAAATCCACGGCTCATATCCAGTCTCCCCTTCAGATCGGGAAATACAACGCAAGCGATCTTCTCATTCATCGCTACACCTATCTGAACTTTTTCAAGAAACCGCTGCTCATACCCAAATTTTGAAAAACTCAGCACGTATTCGAGCTCTTCTTGGCTAATATCGCGTTGAAGGATGCCACGAAAAGATGTCAGCTTTTCGGGGTGTGGGTTGAATATCGAGTGGTGGTGGCGGAAAGGGTGATCCGCGATGAGCCAGATGTGCTGTTCAGCTTCCACAACGATACGATTGAGATAGTCAACCATGGCGGTCGTGTGGTCTACGTATTGATGTTCTGATAAATCTCCTATTCTTTGAACGAATTCGAGTGATAGGCAGGTTACATCGTGGGAAAGGAAGTACTCCCGATTGTCAGCTATGAAGTTGAAAGCGGGGGTAAGGTGGAGCGTAAGTCGTCCGAAGGAGGTTATCCGATAAGCCCCTGTTGAATCTTTCTCGATCAATTTGGCATTTGTAAGGCGTGTCAGGTGTCTGGAAGTTTCTTGAACAGTGGCAGACAAGAACTGAGCTAAGGGCGTTAAGCGTCTTTTCTTCTTTGCGATCTCGACGAGTAACATCATTCGGTCGACACTAGAAATAGTGAAGAGTAGGCTAGTCATCGTTTCCATGGATCCCACTCCCTTCTGTAAAGAATTATTTAATTTTCTCGATTTTTAACATTTTCAGTAAGTTTTGAACAGCGCTGTTGAGGAGACTTATTCAATATCTACCCCTATAACGTAACCCTAGTGTATATCTGATGGGTAGCACAAGAGAGCATGCCTT
>CAYFVN010000085.1:0-1698 GCA_964346575.1 uncultured Candidatus Bathyarchaeia archaeon | reverse complement strand
GAGACTTTTCCCGAAACATATGAGGTCATATGCAACCAAAATAGGCTAAGCTATCCGGTAGGCGGCATGCTAACATCAGCTAACAAACAAACCATATTAACGCCCCTCTTAACGTTGGTCGGATTGACCGTAGCAATAACCACCGCAAGCATATATATAAAGAAAAGGCGTAAAGCCTAAGCAATGTTTAGCAGATACTGGTTTTTCATGATTTTGGAGTTCTATGAAATGATCGCCGTGCTAGACGTTGGAACGACGTGTTGCAGGACATCGCTTTTCGACGAGGGAGGAGATGTAAAGGGAGTCGCCTATATGGAATACGACAATATTTATCCCTCCTCATCCGTCGCCGAACAGAATCCTACAGTATGGATCGAGTCCGCGTTGGAGACTATGAGAGATTCTCTAATGAAGGCTAGTAAAGACTCGAGCGATGTCAGAGGAATAATTGTCGTATCTCAGCGGGCAACGATCATACCTGTAGATAGAAGTGGGTTTCCTTTAAGAAACGCTATCCTATGGTTGGACAAAAGAAGCCTAAAGGAATGCGAGCATATTTCTTCAAGGATGGATGAAAGTACAATCTACCAGAAGACCGGCTTGAGGGTCGATCCCTACTTTTCGGCTCCGAAGGTACTGTGGATTAAAGTGCATCAACCCGGCGTATATCGCGATACCTACAGGTTCTTGACGGTACACGACTACGTAATCTATAAACTGACTGGAGAGATGGTTACGGATCAGACTCAAGCTTCAAGAACAATGTTGTTCAACATAGATGACCGCTGTTGGGATGATGAAATATTCGAGACTCTAGGGATAGACCGCGATAAGGTCCCCAGCGTGATCAACACAGGTATGCTTGTGGGAGAACTCAAGCATGAAGTCGCTGAGAAGACGAATTTTAGATCGGATACCCCGGTCCTTGCTGGGGGGGGAGACCAGCAGTTGGCTGCCATCGGCCTCGGTGCGATCAAGGGAAGTAAGGTGGGGGTAATAACTGGGGGAGGTTCTTTTGTCCTAGCCCATTCGGAAAAATCTCTCAGAGACGAGAGGATGAGGGTACTGTGCAGCGTCTCGGCAATTCCGGATAATTGGATACTTGAGGCTGGAATTTTCACTACAGGTTCTGTTTACAAGTGGTTTAAAGACACTTTCGGACAGGTCGAAATGATCCTATCTGAAGAGTTAAAGAAGAGGCCTTACGAAATATTGGATAAGGAGGCTGAGGCTGATTCTACCAAGCGCCCCTCCGGGATAATACTGTTACCTCATTTCGCAGGTTCAGCGGCTCCTTACTGGGATCCCTTTGCGAGGGGGCTCCTCTTCAATCTGACCCTACACACTTCGAGGAAGGACCTGATTAAGAGCGTTCTAGAGGGTATTTGCCTTGAGATAAAGAAGAACCTAGCAATAATCGAGGAGATGAGTGGGATCCCCGTAGAAGAAGTCTACACCGGTGGAGGGGCGTCCAGGTCAAGTTTATTCGGTCAGATTCAGGCTGACGTCTATGGGAAGCCTGTGTTGAGGGTTGCTAACGTTGAAGCCTCTTCACTTGGAGCCGCCATGGTGGGCTGGACTGAGCTCGGACTTTACAAGGACTTGGATGAATGCGCCCTTAAAATGGTCAAGATAGACGCCGAGATGACCCCCGATAAAAAGTTAACCGAAAAATATGAAGCCATGTTGGAGATTAGC
>CAYFVN010000084.1:0-2283 GCA_964346575.1 uncultured Candidatus Bathyarchaeia archaeon | reverse complement strand
ACATCCTCCAAGACTAAAAAGAAGACTTGGAAAAAACCAAATCGACGTCGATATCGTCAACCCCAGAAAGGCGAAGAGGAGAAGAGGGGCCAGATCGCCCTCCGCCGCGTCCACCTCATGAGCCTCTGGCTCTACGGGATGAGGATCCCGGAGCTCGCGAAACGCCTCATGGTGTCCCCCCGGATGATCGACTACGATATCCGGGTGATTACGCGCGCGCGAATGTGCTGCTTATAGAATAACTTGAAAGAAAGTCAGAGGGAAACACCTCATGAGCTACATCGCATCGTGGAGCGGCGGCAAAGAGAGTTGCTTCGCCTGTTATAATGCAATTCAAAGTGGATACAAAATTCCCTATCTCGTGAATTTTATCTCCAAAGAATATAGGCGGGTGAGTTTCCATGGAACAGAAGCCAGATTGATTCAATTACAAGCAGAGTCTATTGGCATTCCTCTAGTGCAGAAGGAGACTACGTGGAATGGCTACGAACAGGAGTTCAAGGAAGCGGTGAAGAGCTTAATTCCTGAAGGTATTGAGGGCATGGTTTTCGGGGACATATATTTACAGGAGCATAGGGACTGGGTTGAGAGGGTTTGCGGAGAGCTGGGCATTAAAGCGATTGAACCGCTATGGGGGAGAGACCCTGAAGGAGTTCTTATCGAGTTTATCGATGAGGGTTTTGAGGCGCTGATAATCAGTGCTAATTCCAGTTTATTCGATGAAAAATGGATTGGACGGAAGGTGGATAGAGATTTCTTAAGATACCTGAAAGACAATAATATTGATGGTTGTGGGGAGAACGGGGAATACCATACATTCGTGACCGATGGTCCTCTGTTCAAGAAGAAAATAAATGTAATTAAAAGCAGAGTGATTAAGAGAGAAGACCGCTGGTTTTTGGATACTATCGAATATTCAACCCTAAATTAAATCAGAAAACTCGAACCTATCTACAATGATACATATGTTCCAGCACAGAAATTGACTTAAATTCAGAACGCGCGCGCGTTGTAAGACGCCAAGTCTAAAAGTTTTTGCATCTAGGTGGTGCTGAGAATGTGGCTCGCGCTGATATATCGCGTATTACCCTGTATCGTTTTCGAAGGAATAAAAAACGGGCTTTTTAAGAGGAAGCTTCCTGCCGCCAGTATCCCCCCCAGTACCCGTAGGGGTCACCATCCTCGTCATCGCTTACTTGTATGAAGCCGATTGATGACAGATCGTAGCCATCGTATAAATGATAGTGCCACGGATTAACTACCGTACTTTTCTCCGAGCTATATGGGCCTTCTTTGAATCCCAAATAAATAACTGCTTCTGGAACTGGCTGGATAGGTCCTGTCTGGACTCCGGTCAAGTTTCCCTCCATCCAATCCACCCAATGATATAGAGGGTTTCCCTCTTCATCTCCACGAATTTTTATAAAGTTCATGTGTTGACGTTCATAATCCATCACCCACCCCGTGCCTTCATTAACGTGTTTTGTGTTTTGGAACGTATTTATCCTATAGTAGCCTGATGGAAGCCTGCCGTAGTCAAAGACGATGTAGTGAACAGTACCCTCCTTATTATATGGAACCGTGTGATCCATTTGTCCCGCTATCCCGTCTGTATACCTTGCTTCAAACCATTGAACGGGTTCCGCTGTACAAAGACCAAACTTGGAAAATAACTGACAATAATCAGTACGCTCGCCTTCGTATTCTATGACTGGGTGGTTTCTTAAGTCAATTCCATATAGAGCTCTTACCCAAGCCAAAATCTCGGTCGCGGATTTTTTTTGTTTATGCGCTTCTTTAATAAATTTTTTCAATGATTCTTGCTCTCCACTTTGCAGGAGATAATCAATCATACCAAAGTCAATGACTGTTTTTGGTAATGCCCATCGACTGGGAGCATCTGCACGTATGGGCACCTCTCTTAATTCACTGTTACTGGGTTCATATTGAGGCCAATGGCCTGGTCTATCGTCGTTAAACTGAGTACCGCTCATATCAGGCCTGGGCTCAGATGATTCATTGGTACCCATTAGCTGAAACACTAACGTATCTTTGTAATTATTTTCACTAGTCTTATGGGGGGAAAACTGTAATATTGGGTCTCTATATAGGGTATCCCCAGTGTCAGCTGTCGGTCGTCCGTATTCGTCCGTCATCCGAGGTATCAACGGCTTCAACATACTGAGAAGTACTCTCGCTTTGAATACTCCTTGTTCTTCTCCTGCAAAGGATTTTACAGTTTTATCGACAAGGTAATCGGCTCGCGGATATATCTGCGCGAGG
>CAYFVN010000083.1:0-2423 GCA_964346575.1 uncultured Candidatus Bathyarchaeia archaeon | reverse complement strand
CATGACCTACATCCCTCCGCTTACAAGTATAGGCAACCGCGTCTTCGTGGGACCCGGCGTCGTCTTCACTAATGACCCGTATCTCATGTCATCCAAGATGGTGGGTGTGCAGGTGGAGTCTGATGTGATAATTTGCGCCGGTGCTGTGTTAAAGGCAGGAATCCACGTTGGAGCCCGCTCTGTGGTTGGCATGGGCTCTGTCGTTACAAAGGATGTTCCTCCTGAGACCGTGGTTTTCGGAAACCCAGCCAAAGCGAGGTACACCATTACTGAATACTTGATGAAGAAAAAACATTGGAACGAACAGTGACAGCCCAGCTAGCTAGATAGCTAACCATTAGCGCGCGCTAATAATAAAAGAGAACCTTCCCGTACGGGCATCTAGACAAAACGTCATATCCTTTCTAAAAGTATCGACAGCGCGCGCGCATTTCATTAACCCAGCAGCATTCTAAGAAAGAAGATAATCAACAGAAAAATAAAACTTCATTTAGATGCTTTCCGGTAGATTTGCTTCCCACAACCCTTAGGAATACGGGTATAGTTAACTAATCTTTTGAAAAATCAATTTCAAAGCATTATAAGTAGGGCATGATTTTTTGCTCCAGCATTGGTCGGGGCATGGCGCCAATAATCCTATCCACAAGCTTTCCATCTTTAAATACTAAAAGCGTTGGGATGCTCATTATCTGGTATTGCATCGGAACCCTGTGATTCTCATCAACGTTCAGCTTCCCAAATAGGATTTTTCCCGCGTAATCCCTAGCTAAGTCCTCAATGATTGGGGCTACCATACGGCAGGGACCGCACCAAGAAGCCCAACAATCAACCACCACAAGCGGATGGTTCTGAATTACGGTTGGGAATGTAGCATCACTCACTTCAACGGGTTTACTCAAAGCAGACACTCTCTTTTCACGAGACCCTTCAGACGCTTCCTTTAAGGCTTCACTTTTAAACATTTCTCTTAGCTTCTTTTTCTTGATTCTCTCTAAAGCCTCATCCTCGTCCATGATAAGCCTCCTGAACTTAATTTCAACCTACGTACATGCATATAATATATATTTCCTTTACCGCTCAATTTTGTAGCGCGCGCGCGCTCAATTCGCTCCCATCTTGTCATAAACTCGTTTTCTGGAATTGACAACCACTTTCGAGTTCACTGGAGAGAATATGATTGACTTAAGGCCATGTTCCTAGCTAGATAGATTCATGAATTAACAAGTTTAAGGGCTCAAATGGACAAGTTGAAGCTATATTCCTATAATAACTTGTTCGCCTATTCATCTAGCTAGTTAAAAGATTGAGGAATTATAG
Organism: uncultured Candidatus Bathyarchaeia archaeon; assembly: GCA_964346575.1. GTDB lineage: Archaea > Thermoproteota > Bathyarchaeia > 40CM-2-53-6 > DTGE01 > CAYFVN01. The sequence continues at coordinate 1,106 of CAYFVN010000083.1, read as the reverse complement.
CGATCTAGCGCGCACGCTCTTAGGTCTCATCCCTAAGGTTACTTTATGAGACAAATATCACGCGATATGTATCTCCTTTTTTTTCTAAAGTAGTTTTTTAAGAATTTATTATTATCTTAATGTATCATACATTAGAAAAACCTATTATTACTTATACCCCTTAACAGTTGATATAAATGTCTTTAGAAGGATTCAAAGCATATAACCGTCGGAAGTTTTGTAACGACATTAAGAGTACTGCACAAACAAAGCGCGCGTGCTCTGAACGCATTAGACAAACATGTGGAACTCACTACAAACACATAACATGGCAATTTCATCTCTGGTTTATAGAAAAAGGTTATTTGAATCTACAAACAAAGAAATAGAGGTGAATAAAATGGTTTGGGGAATAAGAAATAGGTTGGCTCAACTAATCCAGAAGGATGGAAGGGCGTTATTTTTACCAATAGATCATGGATACTTCCAAGGACCAACTCATAAACTTGAAAAACCAGGTGAAACCATTAGACCCCTTCTTCAATATACAGATGCTATAATGCTGACGCGGGGAATACTTAGAACATGTATTGATCCAACCATAAAAAAACCGATAATCCTAAGGGTTTCAGGAGGTACAAGTGTCGTCGGAGACGATCTCTCTAATGAAGATCAAATAACCTCAATTCGTGAAATTCTTAAACTTAACGCACGCGCAGTCTCAATGTCCATATTTATAGGAAGTAAGTATGAACACCAAACACTAATAAACCTAGCAAGACTTGTAGATAAATGCGAAGATTATGGAATACCTGTTATGGCGGTAACTGCTGTAGGAAGAGAACTTGAAAAGAGGAAAGCCAGATTCTTAGCCCTCTGTTGCAGAATAGCAGCTGAACTAGGCGCAAGAGTAGTTAAGACGTACTATTGCGCGGAAAACTTTCATAAGGTTGTAGAAGGCTGTCCCGTGCCTATAGTAATTGCTGGCGGACCGAAAGTGGATTCCGAGGTAGAAGTTTTCAACTTTGTTTATGATGCCATACAAAACGGAGCAATAGGAGTAAATCTTGGAAGAAATGTATGGCAATCCCAATATCCAGTGGCAATGATCCGCTCTTTAAAAGCCA
>CAYFVN010000082.1:0-2604 GCA_964346575.1 uncultured Candidatus Bathyarchaeia archaeon | reverse complement strand
CGTCGTTCTTCATGACCCACTCCAAGGAGTAATTTATCAGAATATAGACCGTGAAATCCCTCTTTTTCTCAGTAATTTTCTCCAGTTCTTTTAACTCTTTCGCAAAATCACCGCGAACTCCGTGTGGCTCTAATTTAGAGTTAAGATCTCCTACAAAAACTAATCTAACATTGTTCTTTTCTGCATATTCAGTGTAAATAGGATAGAGCTGTTTTAGACCCTTAAATATAGTTTTGTAGTTTTCTCTAATTGTATGCTTTTCTTCAATCACATTTATATAGCAATACTGAACATCGAGCATTTTAAGCATATGTATCAATCTTAATGCAAATAGACCTCCATCGACATAGCTGTTAGGTCCGTCTAAATCTGTTGAAGTTCTCATACCGTCTGTCATTTCATATATACTTAGATTCTTAATTCTCAGATGAGGAGTGTTTATTTTTAGTGCTTTAGCAGCCTCCTCAAACGTCTTTCTGGTGTACTCGTAATTTGGGAGATCGTACAACTTAATCTTGTAAAGATTATTAAAGGGTGGAAAATAAGGATTTCTCCGACTTGATAGCTAGAACACTAGTAAGTATTTAGCCTTCTAAAGGTTATGATTTCGAGTTGTCCTATGTCCAAAGTACTATTGACACGGATGGTTCTTCGATTGTTTTCCTATAATTTTAAGAATAATGAAGTCTTCTCATTATGCCAGCGGAATATTATATTCTCATAAACTACTTTTTATTTCATTCCCAACTCCTTTCGATGAGAGGCTACTGTCCTAAATGCAAAGAATACAGAAGTAATGAGGGAGATAATGCTTGGGGAATTATTTGGATCGATGATGAGCCGAGATGCAAGAGGTGTGGTTCGTTCATAGATATCTTAGATGATTAAAATGTAAATATCCCTGATGGTGGGAGACAAAGAAGTAGCCTGAGTTGACTCGATTCATGTGATTATATGCCTTACACGCCTGAGCATGCTCTTGAAGAAGTGAAATATCGGGCTTCAAGGGTATTATCTAGGTCTGAGCAGTTCCTAAGAAGTAACAATCCCCGGCCTGTTGCCCAGATGCTTGTAGGAGTTTATACGGAGATAGGTAGGATTGAGAAAGAAGCTAGGCGACTCAAGCTCCTCAGTAGTCTGGATTACGATGTTTACTCCACGCTTCTCAACGGATATGTGAGTTTGATGGGAGCTACTCTGAAGCTCGCCGAGAGATACGGTTTTGACGGAGACGTTAAGCACCTCTACGAATTCTACAAGTCGGAGAGGTACCGATCAAAAAACTATAGGGATTGGGATGGAGAGAGAAGATAAGGTTGAGATTAATTTTGTCACGCTAGCTTGTGGGCACACTGTTAATCCAAACGTTGGCATGGGTATTTGTAGTAATTGTGGAAAGGCTTGTTGCAATAAATGCTTGCAGCTGATTAGTAGCAAGCTGTTCTGCCCTGACTGCTTTACAAAGTTTTTGAGAGATAAACATGGTGATCCTAGATCCTAACCTTTGGGAGTGTGAGACTTGCGGCTCGATTGTTAGAAGGGATCAGATAGATGGCGTTTGCTATACTTGTCATAATCGGACATGCATTCACTGCTACAAAGTTTGTGAAAGATGTAAGAAGATCTTTTGCATGTGCCATGTTGAGACTAAAGAAGTATGGAGACAGGGCGTTATGAGTAGGATCGCACTGTGTGAGATCTGTAGCAAGGTGTGGGTTTGATTATATCATCTTGCTCTAACATACAAATATGGTTTTTTATCTTGGTTATATCCCAATTTTACACTTATTACTCCATCTTTTCTGGTTGTCAGACATTTTCTTTTTTCAGATGTTCCGTTACGATAATGGACCTTCCATTCCGAACTTAGCTTACTATATTTATCAGCTGCGCTCGTTGCGCTGGTATCATCAGAAACAATTGTAAGTTTAGGTTTGAAATATTCGAAGAGATCCAGAGAAAATCCTGATTCTAGGCCATGGTGTGATGCTAGAAAAACATCTGCGAGTTCAAACATCAAACAGAAATACCTTTACAATGAAAATCTAGAACAAGATTTCTGCGCCTAGATTGCTAATAAATCACAAGGAAAATGCTATTTTCAATAAAGTTGGGTGGCGCCCAGGCCGGGATTCGAACCCGGGTCCACCGGGCGACAGCCGGTGATACTATTCCGGCGTGGAGTAATATTTTCCTCCATGTGACCGGGCTATACTACCTGGGCAACCAATATTTAACTTGCCCTTAAGTCCCTTTATAAGGATTGTACGGGATTCCGCTGATTTGCATCTAAGAGTTGATGACTCGTAGTGAAGATACTCGAAAGAGTTATTAGAGGCGGAATATGGTAAATTTATCGGCGGGCCAGGGCCCGTAAAGCGAGACAAAGTCTCGTTCGGGAGGCTCAGCCAGGTTAGAGCACCGGGCTTTTATCCGTAATGGAAGGCCACCCGGAGGAGAGAGGCTGAAACCTTCTCTGGGGAAGGGTCCCGGGTTCAACTCCCGGCGGGCCCGCCACATAATATTATTGGATGAAAACATTTTTCACTGGTCGTAACGGAAACTTCACTTGAAGATTATCCTGGTCCCTGTCTTTTCTCCTCT
>CAYFVN010000081.1:0-1922 GCA_964346575.1 uncultured Candidatus Bathyarchaeia archaeon | reverse complement strand
GCTTAGTATGGATGAACTGAGGTCCGCCATCAAGAGGGGTTCTATCGACCAATACCTGAAATGGGAGGCGGGGAAGATGGTGTTTGAAACTATACATCCCTCGGGCACCCTCCATGAGGAGATGTCGAGAACCCGATCCGCATCCAAGTAGACTTCAACGGCGCCGAAATCCTTATGTAGACTTCGGCGAAATAAAATAAATCAACTCCAGAATTATGGATGAAGAAGATGTACCGTGAGCTTTGCCTTGAGAGGATTCTCCAGGGGCTGATGAAGCCCGTACGAACCCTGGTTTCTACGGTGACGCTGATCCTGAGCTTAAGATTCGCCATTCCCGCCGCGACGGCCGGTGGCCGCCTCTCACCCGTGAATAAACTTGCAGTGTTGGCCCCTTACCTTGCTTTAGGGGGGACAGCGGCGGCCATCTTGATAATCTTCGCTTTACGGAGGAGGCGTAAATCCTAAACACCCCCTCATACGGAAGACTTTTTTTAGAGTTAACCTTAAGACGTAGTTACCGAGGATAAATACGCTCGAAGAACTATTCGTAGAAGAGTGAAAATTGAAGAAAAGAGATACCAGTAAAGCGGATGCGCGCAAGTCTAAGAGCAAGTATAGACGTAGGCGTAGATTCAAGACCGGCGAAATGGCCGCCTTTCTCGTATTGGGGCTGTTCATGGCGTTTGTGGTCTACCTCATAATTCCACCCCAAACCATTCAACCCGAAAAACACGTTATAGACGCCACCACTCCGCGGTCTCAAAGCTTCTCTCCTACAGAATTAAGACCTCCATCGCGGGTTGCAATAGTGGATCAGCTCGGCGCCCATTTCCCAAATCCGTCGTTCATCGAGACGGCCGAAGAGATGATGCGGCGGGCTGGGTTTCAAGTTGACTTATATGGCCCCGATAGGGTCACGGTGAACATGTACGCCTCGATACCCTCGCATGGATACAGGCTGATAGTCTTCAGGGTCCACGCCGGCGTGAACGAGGAGATGGAGGGGAGCCCCGTCGGACTGTTCACCACGGAGCCATACAGCGAATTTAAGTATCCTGGGGAGCAGTTGACGGACCTGGTGGGGTCGGCTCAAGCCCTCTACAGCCCGGAAGTCGTGTTCGCCGTCACGCCCAAGTTCATCAGGGAGAAATCCGCCGTGGATTACGGTGGAGCGATCATCGTCTTGACTGGCTGCTTCGGCCTCTACAGCCAGGAACTCCCCCAAGCATTCGTCGACCGAGGAGCCTCAGTGGTGATCGGATGGGATCGGCTCGTCGACGCGGAGCATACGGACGAGGCTATGCTCCTACTACTGAGGATGATGCTTATTGAGGGGATGGACGTCGAAGACGCTGTAAGGGCCACGATGGAGGAGGTGGGACCAGACCTCGAGAACGAGAGCGTATTGAACTACCACCCGAAGGAGGAGGGGGGTTTAAAACTTTCCGAGCCCTCCGCCAAAGGTTCCTTAGGAGCGACCGTCAACATTCGTAGAAAGGAAGAACCACAATGCACATCATGAAACAACTCAAAACCGATGTTTAAAGAACCGGAGAACCCTATCGAAGCCCCAAGAAACATCAACGCCAAATTAATCGTGTAAGTGAAAAAACACTTATCTGAACTCGTTCCTACTAGCGCGAGCTGTCTCGTTCACTCTCCATAGGTTATAGATCGAGATGGATTTCCCCGTAAATCTACCTTGGTCCGGTTAAAGGATCGTCGATAACCTAGAGTGAGACGTATTCGACTCAGTTTATAATAAAGTAAATAAAAAGGGGGGTTGGTTCCAGGCTTCTGTTCTGCCTGGCTTCTCAGCCTCAGTTCTACTGTTTTACTTTCTTCTGCGTCTGAGTAGGTAGAGGCTTGCTCCTAGGGCGGCCAGTGTCGGCAGTAACGCTACGGGGAACTCGGGTATTGCT
>CAYFVN010000080.1:0-2428 GCA_964346575.1 uncultured Candidatus Bathyarchaeia archaeon | reverse complement strand
GCTCGATGACCAATGGCATAGGTTGTTATGAATGATCTCATCATGGGGTCACCTTTCCCCCAGCTGTTCGATTGCCCGTATTTCGTCGGGAAATCGCCGACCTCGTCACTGGGAGCAAGCCAAGAGACGGTTCCATTTCGAAGTTTAGCCTCAAAAACTTCGCCTTTCAGCCAGGAATGTTTCAGACATACATTGAATGCTTCATTCGCAGCCTCCAAGAATCTATCTGGATCTGCCGCTCCGATTTCACCATGCCCTCGAACAACCACTGCCTTCACTTTTTTGGATCCCATTACAGCGCCTCCACCACACCTCCCCGCTGCCCTGTCTAAATCATTTATTATGCAGGCAAATCTGACGAGATTTTCACCTGCAGGACCAATAGACGCTACTCGTGCCTCCTCATCGCCTACCTCTTCTTTTAGAAGCTCTTCGGTCTCAGGGATTGTTCTTCCAGCGATATGTGTTGCAGGCTTGATCTCAGCCTCTCCATCATGAGCCCAGATATACACAGGTTTCTCCGCTTTCCCTTCAAGTACAACCATATCGAATCCAGCATGCTTCAGCTCTGGTCCCCACATGCCTCCTGATCTGGCCTCCGCCCACCCATTGGTTAAAGGCGATTTAAAGCAAGCCTCCCAACTGCCGGATCCCGGGCACAAAGTTCCTGTTAGAGGCCCCGTTGCTAATATCAGCTTATTTTCAGGACCTAGGGGATCAATGCCTGGTTTCAATTCATCCCATAAGATTTTCGCGGCGTAACCTACTCCCCCGAGATACTTTTTAGCTATATCCTTATCGACGGATTCCTTGGTTACTTTTCCTTTGGTCAAGTTCACTCGGAGTATTTTACCTGTAAGTCCAAACCATTTATCTACCATTATTACATGTCCTCCTTACGATATCAGGTTCTTTTCATAAATTGGCGTCTTTCTTCCCGTTGCAATCGCTGTATTTATTCTTCTGAGTCGGGTACCTCTTTCTTGCTCAACGTATACGAGGGCATCATAGGGACATTTAATGCACTGAGGGGCTCCTCCGCAGAGGTCACATTTTATCGCCTTACTAGTCTCTGGATCCTGGAATATTACCCCGTAGGGGCATGCCATAATACATTGGCCGCATCCATTACAATTTTCTTTTACAACAATCGCACCTGTTTTCGGATCGCGTTTCATGGCATCGATTGGACATGCTTGCATACATAAGCCACAGTGAACGCATATGACGGGCGTATCGGTGTTTGGCTCCCGTCTCACCACAAATATTCTCGACATAGAAGGCTTATGCGTTTTTTCATGTTCAAACGAGCATAAAATCTTACAGGTTTCACAGCTTACACATTTATCTGGTACAATCGATAAAATTTTTCTTTCAAACGCCATGGTATCTCTTTACAATTTTAATACTATTAAAAATTTTCCTAATAAAATAGATTTCATTGGTATTACTTGGTTCGAATTATAATTTTCCTATACGCGCGCGCGTAAGTAGGCTTGTTTAGTAGGCGTATAAGCGAACGTATATAATGAAATCAATATCTATTCTCGGAAAATTTTTTTTATTTGTTCTACGCCTGATTTAGGACTTGATAATATCGGGATTCTGATCTCGTCTCCGAGATTGGGTATTAATCGCGCCATGGATGCTTGAGCCAGCACAAGCAACTCCACTTTATCAGCGATCTTTCGAATACCCTCTAAAACAAGCTTATCATGAAGTTGGGTATCCCCTCTAGATACCGCTTCAAAAGCACCTTCACATAACTCGGTCTCAATAACAATCTCTTTTCTATTGTTCCGCGCTTTCTGTAAAAGCAATTCTCTAGTTGGCTGGAGAGTCGACATCACGGTCGCAATAACCCCTATTCTTTCAGCCTTTTGAACTGCCAAATCTGTCATCGGATCATCTATCTTGAAAACTGGAATAGACACTAAGGGGCGAGCGGCGTCCACGCAGGGAGATATGGAAGAACATGTGACTAAGACAGCGTTTGCCCCCTCTTCTTCGGCAATTGAGACATAGTTGGTGACAATTTTAAAAATCTTCGGGGTAAGTTTCCCATCTCTTTTAATTAGTTTTAAGATTCGATCATCGGCAATGTTAATCCTTTCCACCTGGGGTAAAACCTCTGAAACAATTTTATTAATGGGCTCAGTAACAGATGGAGCAGTATGGATTAATCCGAGTGTTTTCATCAACAAAGAATCCCTCAACATTACTATGCGCGCGCGCCTATGATAACTAATGAAACACTTATTCTTAATTAATCTATTTTTAATTTATCCGCTAGCTAGCTATAGTATACATGGGCGTGCGCGTAATTGTGATCGTGCGCATTTTTTTAATTGTGCTACGTGAGCGCGCGTACTTATCTCATGGATTATCCATCTGAATTCTGAACGAGCCCGAACTTTTTAATTAGTCC
>CAYFVN010000079.1:0-2302 GCA_964346575.1 uncultured Candidatus Bathyarchaeia archaeon | reverse complement strand
ATCGGCACAGCTATCCGCTACCTCCTCCATGGACGACAATAGGTCCCTAAGTGTTATCAGCGTTGCAGAACCAATCTTTTCTGACTTTGTAATTAAGAGTGTTCTAACCTTTAGGTTTTGATCATCAACTTTATGCTCCCAATCATCAACTTCTAAAGAGAATTTTTCAGCCTCTTTTACGTCATCCTCCAATTTTTCGATACTCATCCTTAAGGAAGAAGCGCATCCTACAAGACTTTTAGAGATTTGGATTAAATTGTTCCAGATGGTTGTAGGGATCTCCTTTGATTTAGACAAGATGAGTACGGATCTAGCCGAGTCCTTTACATGGTCCGCCATAACGTCCAGTCTCTTTACGAAATGCAAGAGATCTTCCCGGTCTCTAGCCAACAACTCGACCCTTGCCAGACGCTGAAAAACCTCTCTCCTTAAACTGTCGACCTCCTCCTCCATGATAAATAATCTCTCAATCGATTTCTTCGAGCTTCCATAATCCCCTTGAGATGCCTCTACAATACTCTTCTCCAGCTCGTAGACAGTATCGAGAGCTTTTTTCATTTGCTCCCTCGCAATAGTTAAAGTCTGAGTCTTCTCCCTCTTATCAAGCCACCCCAAAAGCTTCCTTTTCATAGCCCACCCTTCCATAATCCTCCCTAACGTGTACGCTTACGCATATATTATAACCATACATGACAGTGCAAAAATTATATTTAACTATGACTAAACTGCATTAAGAACTTGAATTTAAGTGTAAGTTTTCCCGCTTATTAGCACGCTATTATCGATCGATCTAATTCTAATGTTTAAATTACATCTTACTAATAGAGAATAGAGGGAGAATAAAGCTATGATTTCAAGTGTTGTGAAAGACGTTTTTTCGGAGGGCTTTATCAGCGTTAACGAAAATGACGCACTCTCTCAATGTCTACCTCTATTCAAGAAGGAGATGCCGCCAGTATTAGTCGTGTTAGATAACGAAGGGAGATACAAGGGCGTATTGGCGCGTAGATGGGTGGTCAGGTCGAGACTTAACCCCTCCACAACAAAGGTGAAAACTTTGATGCGTTCAGCGCCTAGGGTTACATTGGAGGATTCTCTTGGTAAGGCCGCTAGATTGATGATCGAGAGCGGTGTTAGACAGCTTCCTGTGTACGGCGAAGAGAGGCTCCTAGGATTCGTTACGGACGAGGATATTATTCACGGTGCTGTGATGAAGAAGTGGGGTAACTCTAAAGTTGAGGAGATAATGACTAAAAGGCCTCTTGCGGTTGAGGAGGATGAGTCTATAGGAGGTGTACTGAGCCTCTTTAGAGAACATGACATATCACACGCGCCTGTGGTTAGTGACGGAGTGATAAAGGGGATAATAAGCATCCACGATATCATCGAGCATACCTATAAACCTAGAAAGCGTGTAGGCCTTGACGCCGGGGTCGGGGAGAAAATTAAGGTTCTCAGCACACACGTTAAGAGTTTAATGGTAAAACATGTCATTACTGTTCTGCCTGAGACGAAACTGAGGGAGGCCGTTGAGAAAATGCGTAGATTCGACATAGCCTCGTTAATAGTAGTTAGCAAGGGAAGGACGGTAGGCATTGTGACCAAAAGGGATTTTCTCGAGCCAATAGCTCAAGTAGAAGAGGTGGATCGAGAACTCACCGTCCAATTTTCAGCCAAAGATGTGGAAATAGACGACGTTCAACGAGACTTCATGATGGACGATTTTAAATCCTTCGCAAGGAGATATAGAAAGACACTGGAAGCCGGCACCCTCTTCGTCTATCTTAAGGCCCACGGCTCGAACTACAAAGGAAGACAGCTTATTCACTGTCGCCTCCAATTGAGAACTAGAAAAGGCTCCTTCTTCAGCTCAAATGAAGGTTGGGGAGTCCAGCAGACCTTCAGTTTAGCTCTGGATCATCTCGAAAAACAGATTCTGAGAAGTAAAGAACTGGAATACGACCCAGAATACGCTAGGACGTATTTACGACTACTAGATTTCCCCCTAACAGAGATTTAAAGTAATTAATGAGGATTCTCGATTCTATCCACGATTTCTTTAAATATATCCTCCTCTTTTGATTCATAACCTTCTATATCATGCCTTCCCCTCTTTGGGATGTGCAGTCCATTACCTTTCTTTACGTGCTCTAAGGCTCTGATCAAAAATTGACTCTTGGCATTCTCGAGTTCTTCTCCCTTAGCACGATAGGATCTATCGATACCGACTGCAACGATTTTACCCTGAGATTCGAATATCTCTTTTCCATGTATCTTCTCATACAATCTCTGGTGTTCTTCC
>CAYFVN010000078.1:0-1787 GCA_964346575.1 uncultured Candidatus Bathyarchaeia archaeon | reverse complement strand
CAACATACCACAATCCTGCTTTCCTATCCAACAAGTTGTAGGTATCCACTCCTCCTCCACGACGGATACTTGAGCCTCGGACATAGTCTCAAAAAGGGTACCTACGCGTCGATCGACAAAAACTTCGCCTATAGCTGCCAAAGCCCCCGCGAAAACTGTGAGCTTTGTGTAGTCTCTTCTAGATAACTTCAACATGCCTTTCCTCCTTGGATGGGGACTTGTTTATTAATTTATCCTTCAACATGCTTATCCTCTTGGATAGGGAGATATTTATTAATTTATCGTATATTTTCCTATATTTTATAAGCTTATAAAATCGTATAAAGATGTTAATTTATCTATTTTCCTTATATTTTATATATATTTCCACGAAAAGATTTATATGTTATAATTTTTAAATCTCATGTGGGTTGGATGTTCATGCAATACGATCTTAATGATAAAGATCGGGCCATCGTTTCTATGCTACAAATAGATCCTGAGACTTCACAAATTGAGATGTCAAGAAAACTCGGTATCTCGCAGCCCTCGATAAGCGCGAGGTTAAAGAGACTGAAGAAGAAAGGTGTTATAGCCCTTCAAGCAGGTATGAACCTTAGAAAAGTCGATCTTCACCTTGCCAAGGTCGAACTCGCCGTCAAGAGTGAAAGTAATAAGTTGATAGAGGCGTTTATACACTGTCCCTACTTCATCAACGGATTCATAACTGCTGGGAAGTATAATCTGCTTTTCATATTTGTTGGTGAAAACATATCTACGCTCGAGGCGATCGTTGACAATCGTCTTAGACCATGGCCTCAGGTAACAGATATAGCTTTCAGCGTCATAACTGCTCCTATCAAAGACTTCATTGCACCAATAAATTCGTTTCTGAATATAGATGCATCTATTAAAGGGAGTCCGTGTGGCGCCAAATGTATGGATTGCGAGATGTACACCTCAAATAGGTGCTTGGGTTGCCCAGCCACCAAGGAATATAGAGGCAGTTTATGGAAGAAGCCCAAGATTTAGGAATGTCAACCTTAGGTAAGGGATAATGCGTATTGGTTATGTTAGAATACTTGGATGTGGCGGAGTCCTTTAAACGACTTTTTAATAGTTTTAAGCTAAAATTGGGAGTTAAGGTCATCCAGACGGTGGATGCGGTAGGCGAGGTTTTAGCGGAGGACGTAACCGCTAAATTTGACATCCCACCGTTTAATGTGGCTTTTTACGATGGTTATGCTATACGCTCCGAAGATATAAATGGAGCGAGCGAAGAAAAACCGGTTAAACTCAAAGTTAATGGCATCTCATACCCTAACGAAAATCCAGCTAAGTTTTCTCTTAAAAATCGCGAAACCGTCTACGTCTCTTCTGGAGCGCCGCTACCTCTAGGATACGATGTAGTGGTTCGCTTCGAAAGTGTTAAGATCGATGGGGAATACATACTCGTAACTTCTTCCTCAAAGCCATGGGATAGAGTCATACTTCAAGGAGAAGACGCGAAGCGAAACGACGTTATATTCAAGAGAGGGGATATGATAAGGCCTCAGGATGTTGTACTTTTGCTTCAGCTCGGTTATGGCAGGGTTCGAGTATTCAACAAACCGAGGATAGGCGTTTTATCTGTAGGAGACGAAATCCTAGAGCAGTTTCAAAATGATCGTTCAAGCTATCCAGATAACTTTTATGCACTCATCAAAAGCTTCTTCGAGACATTTAAATTTCGTGTAGACCATATAGGAATAGCCCTCGACAACGTCGATGAAATCAAAGAAAATATAATAAACTCATGTAGAGATTAC
>CAYFVN010000077.1:0-9703 GCA_964346575.1 uncultured Candidatus Bathyarchaeia archaeon | reverse complement strand
CAAATTATTGACGATAAGACAGGGCTTTTCATTAGGGATATGTGCGGCATAGTAAACGCTGGAGGAAGGGGCGTGAGGTTGAGGCCTCGCACCCTTGAGCAACCTAAGCCTCTCCTAGAGATAGGTTCTCTTAAACAACCACTAATGTACTGGAGTATGCTCCCGATGATTCTTGGCGGGATTTCACACTTTGTTGTAGGTGTAAGACATGGTGCAAGTAAAATCAAGGAAAGATTTGGAACAGGGAAAGAACTTAGTAGACAATTTAAAAGAAAAGTCACGATCAACTATGTTGACGAGCCTGAGCTGCTAGGGCGGGCGGGGTTCATTAAATATGGCCTTGAAGAGGAGGCGATAGATCCAAATAGACCTGCCATAATTTTTAATGCCTCAGATATTTTAAGATTGAATTTATGGGATCTTGTTCGTCATTATCTCTGGCTTAAAGCGTGCCATGGCTGTGAAGTTGTTCAAGTATATACATCAGGTTTTAGAGTTCGTTATGGGATTGGTAAGGTTGATCTCACCACATCTAAAGTCACGGATTTTACAGAGAAACCCTTACGTCACGATCTAGTTAATACCGCCTGCTACATCATTCATGGAAGATTAAACGACTTCAAACACATTAATGAGATCCCTTCTAATCCTGAAGATGAGCTCGTCTATAGATGGATAAAAGAAAAAACTATTGGAGCTTATATAATACCCTACGAGAACTTGATTTCAATTAAATTTGAGAAAGATCTGGAAAAAATTGAAGAAATGGATCTAGACCATTATATAAGAAGCATATTTGATTGAAAAGCTCATCCCCGTGAGTTAATTCAGGTTCGAGTTACAATTATAATATCACCTTACTATTTTTTTATTTCTCAGACGAGAAACTTAAATTTTATAAGTAAATAAAAACGGTTATCGGATTACTATTAAGATGGAGGCATAGAACCCTTTGGATAATATGGTATACGCCATTATTGCAGTTATTTTGATAAGCCTAATATCGTTGATAGGCTTGGTCGCCCTCTCCCTCCGCGAGAAGGTTTTGGACGGTATCCTCTTCTATCTGGTAAGCTTTGCAAGTGGAGCTATTTTAGGAGCAGCCTTTTTCGATCTAATACCGGAGGCTGTGGAACTAGTTGAGATGGAGACTGCTATCATATATGTAGCTTTTGGCTTTATCTTCTTCTATCTCTTAGAGAGATCCATCTACTGGCATCACGGTCATGGACATTTAGATGGCGAGCAGGTTCAGATAAGCGAGGCCGATGACAGGGCAGAAGTTAAGAGCTTTATATTCCTGAATCTTTTGGGCGATGGAGTACATAATCTAATAGACGGAATGGTTATTGGAGCGAGCTTCATCATCTCGATACCTGCAGGCATAGTTACTACTCTAGCAGTCGTTTTTCATGAACTGCCGCAGGAGATGGGCGACTTTGCCATTCTAGTCTTTGGGGGTTTGAATAGGATCAAGGCGTTGATGCTGAACTTTATTACGGGACTAATGGCGACTCTAGGAGTTCTGGTAACGTATCTAATATTCTCCTCTGCTCAATTTATAGGTTTCCTGGTTGGTTTTGCCGGTGGAGGGTTCATCTACATATCTGCGGCGGAACTTATACCGGAATTGCAGAAGGAGAAGGGGATGGTTAAGTCGGTGGTTCAGTTTGTAATCTTCATCCTCGCCATGCTTATTATATGGAACTTGGTAAATGTCTTCCACGAATAGTGATCTCGCGCGCGTTTAAACGTAACATATCTCTCCTACTTCTTGATAACCTTCCCTCTCCAACTGTAGCGTTGAATGTGATATTTCGAATTCGTCTCTAAGCATTGCTTTAATCTCGTTCAGTAATTTGTTGACATCCCTTATTGCTCTTCCTTTTAAAACCATATGGTCGCTTAGGATGTGGAAATGGGAAGTTATACTCCATACGTGAAGGTCGTGAACATCCACCACTCCTTCGATCTCCTTCAACTTATCAATTACCACCTCAGTATCTACATGTTTGGGTGTACCTTCGAGAAGGATGTTTATCACCGTTCTAAGCATCTTACTCGCTCCATAGATAACAATTATTCCAATTACAATACCTATTATGGAGTCGAGAATGAAAAGCCCCGTAAAGTAGATGATTACAGCGCCGAGGATAACGCCTACGGAGGACAACGCGTCACTTAGAACGTGGAGAAACGCAGCTTTGACATTTAAGCTTAACATTTTACGGGACATAACCGTCATAGACGTTAGGTTAGCCGCTAGACCTATGATGGCTACTATCAACATTGAGAAGCTGTGAACTTCTACCGTTGAGAAGAGCCTTTCCAGAGCCTCGTAAAATATGAATGCCGCAACCATCACTAAAGTAGCACCATTTATAAATGCGGCTAAGATCTCGACACGGTAATATCCGTAGGTCTTATCCAATGTAGCAGGTCTAATGGAGATACTGCCCGCAACATAGCATAGGAATAACGCCATTAGATCTGCGAACATGTGCCAAGCGTCACTAAGTAAGGCGAGGCTGTTCGATATTATCCCCCCTACAATTTCCACGGCCATAATAGATGAAGTTAAAGCCATAGCGACTACTAGGTTTCTCTGTTCAGCCGATTTAGCGTCGTGGGGGTGCATAACGCCGACTCCTTGGATTGAATCACCAGAATCGATTATTCTAAATGTATCTCAGGCCGAGTTCATCTTTAATAGCGTTTAAAGATAAAAAGTTTCCCGCAAAGGCGAGACTAGCGGGGGAATTCTTATATAACAGCGTTATACATTTATTTCCATGGTGAATTTCATGACTAAACTATCCTTAATAGTCTCATCAGACAAACTAGACAAATTATATCCAGCAGCGATCTTAGCAAGCACCTCGGCATCTATGAACTGGAAGGCAGAACTATTCTTCACGTTCTGGGGTCTTATAGCATTAAAGAGGGGATACGAACCCCAAAGCGTCAGCTCAGATTACTCTCAGTATGAAGAGTCAATACTTGAATCCATCAAATCTGGCTCACTACCCGAATGGAAAGAGCTCCTAAGAAAGGCTCGAAGAGACGGAAACCTAAAGATTTACGCCTGTTCAACAACGCTAAATACATTCGGGATCAAAAAAGAAGATCTAGAAGACTTCGTAGACGAGATCGTAGGGTCTGCGACGTTCCTATCAAAAGCCAAAGATTCAGAAATCACCCTATTTATCTCCTAAAGTGATTAAGTAAAATGACGAAAAATGATTCCGAAGTTATAGTTGTTGACGCTAAGTACAAGTCCTGTCCAGGACCCTTGATAGCTTTAAGTGAAGCAGCCAAGAAGGCTAAGCCCGGTCAAATGATTAAGCTCTTAGCAACTGATCCTGCAGCCCCTTCGGATGTGAAGGAGTGGGCTGAGCAGGTCGGCCACAGGATCCTAAAGGTTTTTGAGCGTGACGGCCTATATGAGATTGAAGTTGAAATATGGTGATCGACCATCTCCTCAGACGTTATTAAAAGTGTGAGAGGCCTCATAGAGCTTCACGGAGAACCTGAAAGGGAGGTATACTTAGATTCTGAAAACTCTGGTTTGATATTCCCTGAAGTCCTCGAAGAAATGGTGAATACCTACAGAGAGGTTGGATACGGTAACCCATCCATAACCCATAAGGTGGGATGGGAATCCTACGAGGTTCTCCACCAGGCTACCGAGAAGCTTTCAGAGATTTTAAACGTGTCATCCAGAGAACTCGCTTATACTCATGGAGCTACAGAAGCTAATAATCTTGCAATCCAAGGATCCGCTAAAGCCAATAAATCGAGGAAAAGGAAGATATTGGTTTCAAGCATAGAGCATTTAAGCGTTATATTCCCGATGGAGAGTCTTCAAGAACACGGTTATAAAATAGTTAGGATTCCTGTTGATGGCGAGGGATTCGTTGATCAAGAATTTCTTACAGAAGAAATTGACGAAGGTACTTTCTTGGTGAGCGTAGCCCCTGTGAACCATGAGATAGGTACAATCCAAGATCTGAAAGGGCTTGTAGAGACGGTAAAAGATAGAACCCCAACAGCTCTCTTCCATACGGATGCAGCCGACGCCTTGGGAAGAGTCAAATTAGATTTAGATAAACTAAACGTGGATTTGGCTAGTTTCAGTAGCCATAAAGTTTTTGGACCGAGGGGAGCAGGGCTCCTCTACGTCAGAGAGGGCGAGAATATAGAACCGATCATCCACGGTCAGTTAAGCTCCCAAAAGCTTTGGCCTGGCGCCGAGAATATTCCAGCAATAGTCGGTTTCGTAAAAGCAGCTGGAATTGTGGAGAACCTGGAAGTCGGAAGACTTACCAAGTTAAGGGATAAACTGATTGATGGAATCACAACCAATGTTGAAGATGTGATGCTCAATGGCCCTAAAGGATTAAAAAGAGCCCCCGATAACATAAATATATCCTTCCTCTATGTCGAGGGGGAAGCCCTAATAGTCGAGTTTAGCATGAGAGGCATATACGCGTCCAGTGGAAGCGCATGTACAAGTAGGCTCTTACAGCCAAGCCACGTACTCTTAGCCATAGGGAGAAGATATGAAGAGGCACATGGAAGCGTACTTATGAAGGTCACACCCTTCCTTAGCGAGGAGGACATAGAATATGTCTTAGGGCAGATTCCCGATGGAGTAGCCAGGTTACGTTCTATAAGTCCGATCAAGGAGGAACTGAGATAAAACTTGTCTAGCAGAGTTCCACTCACATACAGCCCAAAGGTTTTAGAGCTATTCAGGAACCCAAAGAACTTGGGTAAAATCAAGGATGCCAACGCCCAGGCTATGGCTGGCAGTTTAGCCTGTGGAGATATGATCTCCATATACCTCAAAGTAAACGATAAAACACATGTTATTGAGGATTCTTCCTTCGAAAGTTACGGCTGCGCGGCAAACATAGCCGCTGCAAGCGTTATCACAGAGATGATTAAAGGTAAGACTCTGGAAGAGGCTTGGCGTATAACTTGGGAAGAGATTTCGGAAGAACTCGGAGGCCTTCCAGTAGTTAAATATCATTGCGGCGTCCTTGCTGTGGGAGCCTTGAGGAGGGCAGTTAGGGCGTACTTTAAGGAAGAGAAAATGCCCGCCTGGATGCCCAGTGAGTTGACACCTGATGAGAAACACGCCCTAGAAGAGGAGAAATTAACAGAGATTCTATCGAGGAGAGCAAAGAAGTAAAAATGAACCTAAAAGCACACACTCATTTTACTTAAACGTCTCTAAACTCAGCAGATAACAATCTAACAAAACAAATGTTAGCTTCAAAATAATTCCGAAAAACGATGTCAACAGCAAATCCATCGCCGGCGTCACCTATCATTCTTAGACCATACCTTTCTTGCGTTATCATTTTAGAAGTATCTCTACTACTTTCATCATTCTCATCCGAAACTTTTAAAAACTTGATTTTATCGGTTATGCTAATACTCAACGAGCGTTAAAGTCATGACCGTAAATCCCACTACATTCGAAACAATGGCCCTATGGAGCGTAGTTGCCATAGCAGTTGGGGCTCTTTTTTACGCGGTGCTGTTGGCCAGACACGTCCTCAAGGAGCCGAAGGGCTCGGGTAAGATGCTGGAAGTTTGGTCAGCCATTAAACAGGGCGCAAACGCATATCTGAGGCAGCAGTTCAAATCGATACTTCTCTTAATAGGTGTCTTGGCTGTAGTTCTATATTTTACTGCGCATATAGCCGAAGCTCCACTTTCAATATCTATCGGCAGGGCGGGGGCGTTCCTCATGGGAGCCTTCTTTTCAGGCTTAGTGGGGTTTCTTGGCATGAATATGGCGGTTCAAGGTAACATAAGGACTGCATACGCCGCTGGTAGACGCTACAGAGACGCCCTCAAAATCTCTTATAGGTCAGGTACCATAACAGGGATGCTAACGGATGGTTTAGGCCTCTTAGGCGGCACCCTAATATTCATAACTTATCTCCGAGAAGCCCCTGAAGTGCTTTTAGGATTCGGATTTGGGGGAACTCTTCTAGCCCTTTTCATGAGGGTGGGGGGTGGAATATACACTAAATCGGCGGATGTAGGGGCAGATCTAGTAGGCAAGGTAGAGAAGGAGGTGCCTGAGGACGATCCGAGGAACGCTGCCGTTGTAGCCGATCTGGTCGGTGACAATGTGGGGGACTGCGCAGGCATGGCGGCCGACATATTCGAATCCTATGAGGTCACCATGGTCTCTGCGATGCTTCTAGGCTTGGCTATAACGCCATTCGATTTCAAGTGGATAATATTCCCCCTACTGGTTAGGGCTATGGGTGTAATAAGCACCATTGTAGGCACTTACGCTGTCACTCTCTGGCCGGACAGCCTCACAAAGGGTGACGCGTTCAAGGCGATGGATTTATCTTACGATTTATCCTCCGCTATATCGATATCAAGCTTCCTGTTACTGGCATACTACTATGTGCATGACCTAAGGGTGTTTTTGGCGACTACTGTAGGCATAATATTAGCTATAAGCTTCAACAAACTAGCGGACTACTTCACGAGCTCGTTGAAGAAGCCTGTAGATCAGCTTGCGAGATCCTCCAGGACTGGGCCCGCCCCCCTATTGCTTAACGGGTTAGCTCTGGGCTTTGAAAGCACTGTATGGACGCTCATGGTCATATCGTTCACCGTAGTGGCTTCCGTGATATTCTTCACGGGTGCGGGAGCTATCTTCGCCATGTATGGAGTGGCCTTAGCGGGTATAGGTATGCTAACACTTACTGGAAATAACGTATCTATGGATACTTTCGGACCTATAGCGGATAATGCGAATGGGATAGCTGAGATGGCGGATCTAGACCCCAAATCGAGGCAGATATTAGCTAAGTTAGATGCTTCAGGCAATACTACAAAGGCTGTGACTAAGGCGATCGCAATAGCATCGGCGGTCATAGCAGCCGTATCTCTATTCGCGTCCTACGCTGAAATAACCGGTATGGAGGAGATGGGGCTGAATATAGCTGAGCCCATAGTATTCGTAGGCTTGCTAGTGGGAGGGGCCTTACCCTTCCTGTTCAGCTCGATATCTATAAGGGCGGTTGGCAGAGGTGCTTCACGAATAATTGAGGAGGTTAGGAAGCAGTTCAAGATACCTGGAGTCATGGAGGGTACCGTCAAGCCGAACTATGCTAGTGTAGTGTCAATATGCACATCCGCAGCCCAGAGAGAGCTGTCGGGACTGGCGCTTCTAGGAATATTAACGCCTATAATCGTAGGTTTACTCCTTAAGGAGATGGCTTTAGGAGCTTTCCTCGCCGGAGTTATAGTTACAGGGCAGCTTCTAGCAGTCTTCATGGCCAATTCGGGTGGAGCTTGGGACAACGCGAAGAAGAAGATAGAGGATGGATTCTATGGTGGAAAGGGATCCGAGGAGCATAAAGCGTCTGTTATAGGTGATACCGTGGGCGATCCACTCAAAGACACGGCGGGGCCAGCCTTAAACCCCATGATTAAAGTGATAAATCTTGTAAGCCTGCTTTTCGCACCTATGATAATAAAACTCAAACACGAAATATTGATCTCGGGAATCCTCTCCACGATACTAGTGGTGATTTTGGGGGCAGTAATATGGTATAGTAAGAGAGAGGCTTTGGAACTAAAAACTGAAGAGAAACTTGTCATCAAAGGGATAGAGGAGTAAAAAATAAAAATCCTATTCCAACTTTCCAATCCAATTTTTATCGTGAGCTATTCATACCAACTCATTTTCTCATATTTTTTAAGTTTGAATGATTTAATTAATGAATTCTAAAATTATAGTTACAAATCGACATTTACCTGATTGTGTATTGTTCAATTGGAGTACTAATATAAGAAACAGTCATTTTGAAGGGCGCGATGGACTGTACCTGTGGGATGAGGAGGTGTTGAAACGATTCTTCGGTTGTCTTTGAAGCGTATGTTCTGTTATGTGGGAAGTAGACTGATATGAAGAGGGATCTGAGCTTAGGGATTACCACCGGCTACTCATTGAAGTTAGGGTTAAATGCAGCTGTTACTGCAGAGAAATATGGTTTAAAGGGGGTGTGGATAGGCGAAGATATAGGTGGACCACGTGATATCTTTACTTATACGTCGAGGGTTTTATCGGGGTCAACTGTAATAGAGGCTGGGATAGGCGTAGTCAGCCCCTTTTACCATAACCTGTCTACGATAGCTAGGTCATCTGCTACCCTAGTGGAATTGTATGGGGAACGCCTCAGATTAGGTTTAGGAGTTGGAGGCTTAAATCTACTTAAGGAGAGGGGAATAACCCCTTACCGTACAGTTGAGGGTATGGAAGTGGCGGTTGCAGCCCTAAGGAAGATCTTTAGTGGAGAGAGTGTATCGTTAGACACTTTCCACTTCAACATGGTTGACTACTCTGTTTGGGGGAGTTTCCGTATACCCGTGTATTTCGGAGTTAGGGGTCCTAAACTTCTGAGATTGGCGTCGAAGATCGCAGATGGCATTATTTTGAGCGGCCCTAAACTCTATGTTGAGGAGGCTTCGAAGATCTTCAGTAACGCTAGGATCGATAGAGGGTTAAAGGTGGTTGTATGGCTTCCAACAGCTCTAATAGATGAAGACGATAGGAACTCGATTGAGTATGTGATGAGAGTTGTTGCTACGGTGGCTGCGGATACTCCCAATAAAGTCTTAGAGATCTCGGGGTTAGATGGTGAGATAATGAAGCAGATTAGACGCGAAGTGTCGCTGCAAAGATGGGATAAAGCTGCCGATCTAATCGACTGGGAGTTCGCCGAAATCTTTCTAATCTACGGTTCTTCTAAGAGTTTGATAGATAAGCTGTTAAGCTGGGCTGAAAGTGCTGGAATAGATGAGATTGTCTTCGGACCGCCTTACGGTGTAGATCCTGCAAAGGCTATGGTGGAGGTCGGGGCGGCATGGAAGCTCCTTTAGAGTTCTCAGTAAGCTTGAACGTTGACGAGCAACTAGAGAGTATGATTTACGAAAGTGTCGAGGCTGAACATGGTGGACTTGACCAGATTTGGATAGGTGATCTCCCCGATCAACGTTACCCCGCCGTAGTTGCAGGGTTAATAGCTGAGAATACAAGCCGTGTCCGGGTGGGGTTAGGGCCTCTAAGCCCCTTCCTTTACCCGGCGGAGCACATATCCGGCATGCTAGTAGCTTTATGCGAGGCGTACGGCTCAAGGTTTGATCTATGCCTCGTTCCAGGAGACCGTTCAAGACTCAAGGACCTTAGAGTAGAGTATGGAAAAAACATTGTCTCTAAAATGTTAGAGCTTCTCAAAGTGATTCGGAATAGGCTAAGTAAGAGGGATGTTGAGGCTAAGATCTGGCTCGGAGCTCAAGGACCTAAAATGTTAAAAGCCTCAACTGAGTTTGAAGGCGTCCTGATAAATCTCTCATCTCCAGACATGGTTAGGGCGGTGCTTAACGAATCGTCGATAAGTCTATATGAAAAAGAGAATTTCAGGATAGGCGTATTCTTCCCCTCTTATGTTTATAGACGCTACGATCCCGATATTCACCGAAAAGCCCGGGAAGCCGCGACTCGTATAATATTGGGCGCATCAAAAGCTCTCATAAGACGGTTTGATCTAGTGGATTCAGTCGAGGATCTACGTAAATCTACTAAAAGGGTATACTTAAAAGAAGGCCATGAGTCCGCACCTACAGATGTGCTAGAGAAATTCTACATATTTACACCAGC
>CAYFVN010000076.1:0-2870 GCA_964346575.1 uncultured Candidatus Bathyarchaeia archaeon | reverse complement strand
TACTTCTTCCCTCCTGTAGATCCTGCCGACGTGGACGAGGGGTTCAAAGTCTTCGGTGAAAGGTGGAATCCTATACTGGATGCATTCGACGAGGTAGGCGTAAAATTCGCTTTGGAGGTCCATCCAACCGAAATTGCCTACGATATCTATTCTACGGAGAGGGCTCTGAGAGAACTGAACTACCGAAAGACGTTCGGGTTCAACTTCGATCCAAGCCATCTACACTGGCAGATGATCGACCCGGTTAAGTTCATCGAGAAGTTCGGGGATAGAGTATACCATGTACACATGAAGGACGCCATAGTAACCCTAGACGGATACTCGGGAATACTGTCTTCCCATCTAAACTTCGGAGACAGGAGAAGAGGTTGGGACTTCAGGTCGCTGGGGCGCGGAGACGTAAACTTCGAGGAGATCATAAGGGCCCTCAATCGAGTCGGGTATTCCGGCCCCCTATCGGTTGAATGGGAGGACTCGGGGATGGATAGGGAGGAAGGAGCAGGGGAGGCTTGCGAATTCGTGAAAAATCTGGATTTCGAGCCTTCGAAGATAGCCTTCGACGAGGCGTTCGCGAAATAACTCGTTTACAATCCCCCCTTCTCCTTGAAATATGTTAAAGCTGGATAAAGTGTATGCGTGCGCAGATTAGTATTTTTAACTCAAATTTGAGTCTGATGTGTTCATCGGTGGTTTGATTTGACGTATTTGATTGGAACCGACATAGGGACTTTGGGCACAAAATCTGTTCTAGTCGATCTTGATGGATGTGTTTTGGCTTCTGCCTTCGAGGAGTACGATGTAATCACCTTGAAGCCGGGTTGGGCTGAACAGTGGCCCCGTGTTTGGTTCGACGCGAGCTGTAAAACCATACGTTCGGTCTTGGAAGCATCGAATGTTGAGACTAAGGATGTTGCTGGTGTATGCATCAGCAGCCTTTACGGTGGGAGCGGAATTTTCTGCGACGTTGACGTCAAGCCTCTACGTCCATGCCTTATATGGGCGGATAGAAGGGCCACTGAAGAGAGCGAATGGGTTAAGAGGGAAATCGGTGAAGAAGAGATCTTTAAAGTAACTGGTAACGTAGTCGACCCATACTACGGTTATACCAAGATGTTATGGATCAGGTCCAAGGAGCCCGGGATATGGGAGAGGACTAAACATATCCGTACACCGAACGCCTACTGCATCTATAAGCTTACTGGATCACTTTCGACCGACCTCTCCAGCGCTGGGAATTACGGTGGACTGTTCGACATCCACAAGAGAGATTGGTCTGAGAAGATGCTTGATGAGCTCGGAATCCCCAGAGATCTCTTCCCTGAGGAGTTGTCGATGTCCAGCGACATCGTGGGGGATTTAACCGGCGAGGGAGGAGGTTTAACAGGTCTCAAAAAAGGGACGCCGGTAATGGCTGGGGGCATAGACGCCCCTGTAAGCGCCTTAAGTTCCGGGGCCGTTGAAGACGGGGATCTATCCTGCATGCTCGGAACCTCCATGTGCAATGGATTCATCAACGAGGAGCTTCGTCTATCACCCAGTTTAGTAAACTACCCCTACGTCGTAAAGGATCGGGAGATGCTGTACTCGTTCGCGGGCATAGTCACAGCCGGTTACTGCATCAGATGGTTTAGAGACCAACTTGGGAGACAGGAATCTTATCTGGCCGGTCAGCTGGACATCAGCGGTTACAGTATCCTAGACCTTGAGGCCGAGAATATCCCGCCGGGATCCGATGGACTGATATTCCTACCCCACATGATGGTCGGTGAGAGAGCACCGTATTGGGACGATCATGTCAGAGGAGCTTTAGCGGGGTTAACGGTATACCATACCAAGGCGCATATCTTCAGGGCATTTCTGGAGGGAGTAGCCTACGCATTGAGATACAGCGTAGAAACGGCTTTAGAGGCTGGAATGCCTCTGAAAAGAGCCCTGCTGGTCGATGGAGGGGCAAAATCACAGCTATGGAGGGGGATAATGTCGGACATTACAGACATCTCAATGGGATACATAGCTGGGGCGGGAGGAGCTCCACTAGGCGACGCGCTCCTGGCAGGGGTAGGAAGCAAAGCTCTAAAGGACTACACCGTGATAAAGGATTGGGTAAAAGTTACGGAGAGCATAAAGCCAGACCCGAGGAACAGGCGAACCTACGACAAGCATTATAAACTCTTTAGGAAGCTATACTCATCCTTGAAAGACGTATTCAAAGACTTCTAATAAGCGCGCTATTTAACTCTATTGTGGAACGGTGCCACTTTCCCACCAACATAGTTGAATTGATTTTGTAACGATTTTCATCATTATTGAATCGCGCGCCTAATGAACAAGAATAAATACCGATTAAAAGATACGCTACTTTTAAGTTTTGTAAAGTTTGTCCATAGAGCATTAAGTATCTAATGAGGGTGGGTTAAATTTGGCAACGCTTGGCAATGAAGCGATTGAGAAGCCTATCTCTCTCGGTGCTATTCTCTGGATGTCCTTCTCCTCCCTGGTTGGATGGCGCGCCATTGCTCCGATCCTCCCAATATACTCGATCGATCTTGGAGCCTCCATCCTCCTGACGGGGATTATACTTGGAGTTTTTTCCGCAGTAATAATGGTGGCTTCTATCCCCTTCGGCTTCATAGTTCAGAGGATTGGAGCCGTAAGGCTTCTAGCATTTTCACACCTCACCCAGATCGCCGCCTTAACGCTATTGGCTTCAGCCCAGAGTGCTGCCATGCTAATACCCGCAACTGGATTGTATGGTTTAGCGCTCTCCTCATTCTTCCCCGTCTCAGCCGGTATATCCCTGAGCAGAGCCTCCAAGAGAGATAGGGGAACCGTAGCGGGGAAATTCTTCACCGGCACGGGTGCCGGAATGG
>CAYFVN010000075.1:0-4446 GCA_964346575.1 uncultured Candidatus Bathyarchaeia archaeon | reverse complement strand
CAGGAAAATCCTATGCGAAGGATAAAGATAAGAAAAGTAGTCGTCAACATATCTGTAGGAAAGTCTGGAGAGTTTCTGGAAAAAGCTGCTCGTATACTTGAAGAGCTTATAGGCCATAGGCCTTGCCAGAGGAAAGCAAAGAAGACGATAAAGAACTTCAGCATAAGGAAGGGAGAACCTATCGCTTGCATGGTTACTCTTAGGGGTGCCGATGCGAAGACATTCATGGATAAAACTTTAGAGGCGATAGGTCGAAAACTTAAATCCTCATCCTTCGATGGTGAGGGGAACGTATCTTTCGGATTGAAGGAGCATATAGAGATACCAGGTGCCAAATACGATCCTGAATTGGGTATATGCGGGATGAACATTAACGTATCCTTAGATAGGCCGGGATATAGAGTAAAAAGGAGGCGTAGATATCGATCCGAGATTGGGAGAACCCACAAAATAACCGTTGAAGAAGCTATGGAATTTATGAAGGAACGTTTCTCAGTACAAATAGGAGATTGAAAAATTTGCTCAAGTATAAACCTAAGAAAGAGAGAAAGTTTGGCAAGGGAACCCACCCATGTCGCAGATGTGGCCAGCAGGGAGCAATAATCCGTAAGTATGGACTTAACCTCTGTAGGCAATGTTTCAGAGAAGTAGCTAAAAGCTTAGGATTCATGAAATATTCATAACTCAACTAGGATAGTCTAGCCTATGTCATATGTCGGAGGATGGTTTATGCTTTGAGCGATTTAATCGAGTTAAAGGAGAAAGAGGTACTTATACCTGAAGATGTAAAAGTAACCGTGAACGGGAAAGTTGTGGAGGTCAAGGGGGATAAAGGTATCCTGAAGGAGGACTTCTCCCATGCCCCTGTAGATTTAAGGCTTCAGCCAAATCTTCTAGTAGTTCAAGCAGCGTGGCCTAGAAAACGTGAACGGGCATTGGTTAGAACCATCGCATCCCTAATTAATAATATGATAATAGGAGTTACTAAAGGCTTCATTTACAAGCTTAAGATAGTATATGCACACTTTCCCACATCAGTCAGGGTGGACAACTCAAGACGGCAAATCATCATAGAGAACTTTTTGGGGGAGAAAGAACCTAGAATCGCCCGTATGGTGGGCGATGTGGATGTACAGATCTCAGAAGAAGATGTAATAGTACGGGGTACTCGTCTCCAAGACGTAAGCCAGACCGCTGCAAATATAGAGCAAGTAACGAAGATAAAAAATAAAGACCTCAGAGTGTTCCTGGACGGGATATATATATACGATAAGAAAGGTGAGATGGCTTGACTCGGAGGATCGATCGGAAGCCTAAGTTCGCACGTCAAGAGAGTTGGCGCTACAAGCGTGTAAATGAAAGATGGCGTAAACCAAAAGGTGGAAGTAGCCGTATGAGGAGGAGAAAAAGCGGATTGCCACCTATAGTTTCTATTGGATATGGAACTCCAAAAGCAGAGCGTGGATTACACCCCTCAGGATATGAAGAGATCATCATATTCAATCCTGATCAACTCGAAGATTTAAATCGTGAAAGAGAAGCCGTCCGAATTGCCGCTACTGTAGGCGAAAAGAAGAGACTAACTATAATGGAAAAGGCTGAGAAGTTAGGTTTAAAGGTAATAAATCCTCCTCGTATAGGTGAAGAGGACCAGTCTGCAGAACTTAAATTGGAGGAGTCGGAGAAGTGAGTTTAAAGAGCCAGAAAAGATTAGCAGCCGAGATCCTTAAGATAGGGAAGAGTAGAGTATGGATAGATCCGGAACAGGTTGACAGGATAGAGACTGCCATAACGAGAGAAGAGATTAAGCGATTAATTCATGAAGAAATAATAAAAGAACAGCCTGAGCATGGCGTAAGTAGAATCCGTGTAAGGTCTAGATCAAGACGAAGGGGGCAAGGGAGCAGGAGAGGCCCAACCATAAAAAGGAAAACCCTCTGGATAAACAGGATAAGAAAACTCCGTAAAAATTTGAGGGGCCTCAGAGATTCGAAGAAGCTGTCAAAATCAAACTATAGAAGACTTTATTTAATGGCTAAAGGGGGAGCCTTCAAAAGCGCCAATCATCTAAAAGAATATATGGAGACTCATAGCCTATTAAGGAGAAGATAAAACTCCAGCTGAACAGAGAGCGCGCGCTAGTGAAGATGAAGTAACGTGAAAGTGGATGGAGGAAAATAGATATGAGTGGAGAGGCCGGATGGATCCCTAGAACCAAGCTCGGATCGATGGTGCAGAGCGGTCAGATTGTAAACATATCTGAGATATTCGCTCAAGGCCTCAAGATAAAAGAGCCTGAGATAGTTGATGTACTCCTCCCTGACCAAAAACACGAAGTTTTGGGGATAGGTTTGGTACAGAAGCAGACTGACGCGGGTGAAAAATCGAGGTTTAAAGCCGTAGTAGCTGTTGGTAACGAATCAGGATGTGTAGGCCTCGGTACAGGTAAAGCCCGACAGGTAAGAGCAGCCATAGAGAAAGCTACGGTGAAAGCCAAGCTGAATACGATACCAGTAAGAAGGGGGTGCGGAAGCTGGGAGTGTAGATGTAACCTGCCGCATTCGCTGCCTTTTATGGTATCGGGTAAATGTGGTAGCGTAAGATTTGAGGCTATACCAGGATCTAGAGGTCTAGGACTGGTTGCAAGTGAAGTAGCTAAGATCATACTCCGCCTTTCAGGTGTAAAGGACTGTTGGACTAGGAGTTCAGGATCAACTTCAACTCTATCCTCTACTTCCTTCGCAGTATTCGATGCTCTAAGAAGCACCTATCGGCTGTTATCCCCCACAGACTGGACGAGGTAGATACTATGCCAGAATCGAATGACCATCTTAAATGTTTAGTCGCCATCCGGCTAAGGGGAACCGTAAGAATAAGCCCGGAGCTTCAGAAGGCTTTGGAATCTCTAAGGCTTAAAGCGAAATATAACGCTGTACTCATACCTGACACACCCGGCGTGAAAGGTACGCTCCAAAAAGCTAAAGACCATATAACTTGGGGTGGAGTAGACTCAGAGACTATAGCTCAACTACTTAAAATGAGAGGTCGAATAATAGGCAACTTCAGGATAGACGATGAATATATACGAAAAGAATTCTCTAAATATGATTCAGTGAATGAGCTGGCTGAAGCTGTAGCTTCAAAAAAAGTATCTTTAGATGAGCTTTGGAAGGCTGGAATTAAACCGGTTTTCAGGTTACATCCCCCTAAAGGAGGATTTAAGTATAGCATAAAGAGGCAATTCAAAACTGAAGGAGAACTGGGATATAGAGGATCCGAAATCAAACCTTTACTTGAAAGAATGATCTAGATAACCACTCGAGATTCTAGTACTTTGAAGGTTTTATACTGTAAGGCGAATCGACTAACATACATCTTCCCTATAGAACTTTTATATACTAGAGTTGAAAGAAATAAGCGATACCGGCGGGTATAAAGATATGCCCCCAAACCCAAAGAGAAAACGTTACTCTTGGTTCGACGATTACCGTAGATGGGATTATGAAGACTTATCCGATGAAGATTACAGCGAAGAATTTGAAGAGAATAGTTACAAACAACCTAGAAATCGTAGAGAGATGGAGATTCAAAGGGCTATTAAAATGGCTCATAGAGTTAGAGACGTATATCATCCACTAATAGACGTAATAGAATACTCTAAGATAATAATTGTGGCGGCTGAACTCCACGGCGTCAAAGGCTGTGAAATAATGCTAAAGATAGTTGGGCAGGCCCTAACAATAGGGTATAAATGGGGCAAGATCCATAACATAAGGGTTATCAAGCTTCCTAAGCCGGTTGATCCCAAACCAATCCAGAGCCACTACAAGAATGGTACATTGCTGCTCGAATTTAAGAAACGTGAATATCCAACGAGTGAATTCAAAATACCCATAAGTAATCCTCAGTAGGTTAAAGTCTAGGTGGGCTTGGACAAAGTTTATTTTTGTTGCGTCCTGATAAACAGATGAAAAGAGGAGGAACCTGAAGGTGGCTACTAGACTTAGGAAGATACGGAAACTCAGGGGTAGTAGAACCCTTGGATGGGGGATAAAAGGACAACATAGAAAGGGAGGTATGAGGGGAGGACATGGTAAAGCGGGATGGTGTAAACACAAGTGGACTTACGTAGTTAAATATGGTAAGAGAAATTTACGTAGCAAGCGCGTTGCACGCGGTTTCGAATACCCTAGAAAGCAAGTATTGAAGGTCATAAACTTATACCAATTAGAAGATCTATTTCATAAACTCGAAGCCTCAGGTGAGCCTCCTGCTAAGGTTGATAATAAATACTTCATAGATTTGACAGCTCTAGGCTATGAAAAACTTCTAGGCAAAGGTAGAGTTGAGACTCCTATGATGGTTTCAGTGTCAGGTTACTCCGAATCCGCAAGGAAAAAACTTGAGGAGGTAGGAGGCATTATAAGCTCAAAGCCTACAGAAGTT
>CAYFVN010000074.1:0-5373 GCA_964346575.1 uncultured Candidatus Bathyarchaeia archaeon | reverse complement strand
AGGCTGCCTCGATCAGATTCTCTAGGTTGTTGACTTGAGCCTCATCGGCATCAGGGGCTATAAGCTTGACGTCGTCCTTGAACTTTGAGTCTCTAACATCCATTATGTGATCCAGCTTCCAGACTATCCCCGCAGGATCCATGTTTACAGGATGGATCACGAACTGTTCTAGGAGCGAATTAATCATCGGTTCAGGGTTCTCCTTTGGTTTACCTATCTCACGGACGGTCTTTAAGGATAAAGATCTTGTCTTGCCACGCATATAATCCAGTTTACGGAGGGTTCCGTCTATCTCAAACAGCATTATCCTTAGCTGTATCTTCTGGCCGAAGAATATGAAGAGTATGAACGATAGGTACATCAATACAGTTACCATGCTTCCGAGCGTCGAGTCTTGAGACAGGAATGGAAGCTGAAGAGCCTCGTCCAGACCTGTGAGCATCTTACTTACACCTTCGGGTATCAATCACATACTTATTAAAAATATTTTCCCTTCAGAGAGGGGTTGAGGATGATCAAATCTTCAAACGGTCTTAGAGATTAGTGGAGTCGGCAGCTGTCAAGGCTTCGCGTGGGCTCTCGCACCACACTACCACCTGGATCGCCTGGGAGATTCACTTCCGTGTTCGGAACGGGAACGGGTCCTAGCTCCCAGCTATGGCCGCCAACTCCGAAATAGAAAGAGGAGAAGACCAACTTTTAAGGGTTTTGCGTATCCTCAGGGTTAAAGGGACGCAAATCGAATACGCAGTATTCATTATAATGGGATGTGTCAGAGATGGATTTAACTTATTAATCATTTTTTTTAGAGATTGGTATTGATTGAATATCTTTAGAATTTTCAGGTTTATGTTCTACTATACGTCGGTATTCTTCAGGCCATTCGATCTCACCGCCGCACTTTTCGCAGAACTTCATGCTTAAAAATAACTCATTTTCACAGTTGGAACATGAGAATCTTTTCTGCTCCTTAAGATCGGAAGTCGAATTCTCTTTACGTTTGAATATGTTCTTGAATTTAATATGTTATTATCTATATTATCATAAAATATCTGGAATAAAAAAACCTATTTCAACGCGTTTGTACCTAAAACGTCTAATTGTCTGGGGAATATTAAATGGAATATGTAAACTCGAAGAAGTGTGTTTTCGAATGTTCTGGCGTCACGCCTCTCTATTACATTAACTAAAAAAGTTTTAAGTATCCTTATGGAAGATCCAGCGTTCTTCGAGCGCGCGCTAGGGAGGGAATTTGAAGATACACATTGCACCGTTATTATTGATACGTGTTTAGATTTATCATGAAAATTTCACGCGTGGTTCATCTGAGGGCGAGTTGTCCGCCGTCAACGTTT
Source organism: uncultured Candidatus Bathyarchaeia archaeon (assembly GCA_964346575.1). Lineage (GTDB taxonomy): Archaea > Thermoproteota > Bathyarchaeia > 40CM-2-53-6 > DTGE01 > CAYFVN01. The sequence goes on along the minus strand of CAYFVN010000074.1, from coordinate 4,018 downwards.
ATTATTGCGCCGTTGAGATAGCTCGCTTCCTCACTGGCGAGAAACATTATGACGTTAGCTTGTTCTTCTGGTTTTGCTGGTCGTCCCATAGGTATTCTCTTCCTTCTTTTTAGAAATGTTTGTGGATCCTTCCTCATTATTTGTCGAAACATAGCCGTTTCGGTCAGACCTGGGCATATGCAATTAACTCTGATGTTATGCTTTGCCCAATCTACGGCCAAAGTCTTCGTAAGGCCGACTACTCCATGTTTAGACGCTGTATAGGCTGCTTGGTTAGGAGCTCCACCCAACCCAGCCATTGATGAAATATTAATTATTTGACCACTTTTTCGTCTTATCATTTCTTTTCCAGCGAGTTGGCAACAGTAAAAAACGCCGCTTAAGTTAATGTTGATCGTCTTCTCCCATTCTTCCTTAGGCAATTCTTCAGGCTTGTATATGTCGATAACTCCAGCGCAATTTACTAGGATATCTATCCTCTCAAAACATTTTATCGAAGTTTCTATCATCTTCTTTACTTCGTAGTAATTCGATACATCTGCCGTAACGGCAATTGCTTCTCTTCCCAACTTTTTTATCTCTTTCGCAGTTTTTTCAGCGGATTCAGAATTTAAATCGTTAACGATTTCATTGGCTCCCTCTTTTGCAAAACTGATGGCCGTTGTTTTACCGATCCCTGAGCCAGCTCCGGTTACAAGAACAATCTTATCTCTGAATTTCATACCGCTTTTTTCCACTCTCAACTTTTAAAACTTTACCTTTATCCGGTGTCTATAGGTTAAAAGTGACAGGGATAACCATTAGAGCCATCACGGAACTGAAAGAGAGGCCCTGGTATTAATGGGCTTACATTTAGTGTGCGCTCTAAGTTTAGTATATCTATTGCCTGCAGTGATGATGGATGACGATGGAAGTCTCCATTATGTTATGTATTAACACAGACATGTCTTTGCATTTGTAATTGATGATTAGTAGCGGTAAATAAGCCTTGATCTGATTTGATAATGTGGAGCCGGATAGTAATATCGGGGTTGAGAGTGGCGATATGGAATTTGGTGGTATTGTCGGTATGAGGATGGATAGTATGGATATGGACTCCTAGCATATCGTGGATATTGGTAATGCGTGTAAGGATAATGTCCATGTAAGCCGCCTAACCATCCTCCAGGCCTTGTCCAATAAGCTCCTAGTAAGCCTCCAAGAATCATTCCTGCAAATAATCCCATCTTAAGTTCACATCTCTATAAATCCGGTATATTTTTTCGGTATAAAAACATTTTTTGTTTTTTCACTTTTATTTGATATGCGGTTTACGCTTGGATAAATTATTTTTTGTTGAAAATACTACGGTTCTATTAGGGATTTATGTTGTATGGCGTTTTCATCTGTATTAATATGGAATAAATCTGATGATGTCATAATTATATCGTATTGTTGCATGTAAAGATTCCATAGACGTCAACTATTACTACTGTTTCTCTGATTAATCTCGCTATATTGCTCCGTAAATGAATGCGTTGAATTAGCGCTCGCTAATTAAACGTTCTAAGGTCTAGCCTTAATTATGTGGTTAAAATAAATACTGAAAACCATAACTTTTATAATTCTAATTACAGTAATATGTATAAGGGATTAAAAGATGTTAAGTTGGTGGATTATCGGAGGATTGTTAGCAGTTGCTGCGGCTTCAGGTGGTGTGGCAGGCTACGCAATGTCGAGAAAAAACTATCATTGGAGGCTTGCTTACGACCCTTACTGGCGCAGATGGATTTGGGTCCCAGTATGTTACTGATCTCTGAAACACAGTGAAAGACCTATAGCGCTCATTCATGACCGAGTATGTAATGTCCATTTTGGATCTTATTTTTTAGTTGATTGGAAAAAATGTTCAGGCTTGAATTTTATCGAGACCCTAAAGTGAAAAACACAAAAAAAGAATATAAAAATTAGCTCGCAAGCCCTAAAAACATGAAATCTTACACTTTCAATCCGTCGAATTACAGCGACAAGAACTCTTAGTAAACTTAGGCAATTATTTACGAAAAAACCTAATAATGTGAAGCTTTGGTCGTAGATCCTGTGAAAATATTATGGATTTAGTGAATAAAGTTATTAATATTTTCTTGAAAAAAATCATAGAACCCTATTGGACGTACCATAACTTCTCGCAAAGAATAGTTTAGAGGTGACTTAGATGAGCGCTCAGTTGAAGAAATCGAACGAACGGACGTCTAAATTTTCGACAAATAAATGTCTAATCTGCGATCGATCATTTACAGGGCCTTACAAAGTCTGTTCTAAGTGTCGTCGTGAAAGGATACGTAAATATTCACCTCTAAGTGAAGAGGCCTTTTTAAGTAGAACTAGGATTAACGTCGAAGGCGTGGACCCTGGTAAGCCCTCAGATATGATGAAGTTTCTTAAGGATCTTATGAAAAGCATTCGTGAGTTAGAGGAAAGGGCTGAGGGATTAGGGGGTGCTGTTCGAGTGAGACTAGCGGCATTTTACCTTAGAACTGCCGAGTTTCGAAGTTTCTATGAGAGCCTGGAGGCAGAGGCGAAGAGACCTTTAATAAGAAAGCGAACACGAGCGCGAGCGAAGTGATGAATAAACTATAGAAAATATTACATATGTTTCTTGTCTCGTGGACGTTTTTTCAATAATATCTTATTATTTTGTGCTTCCAACCACTACGGGATCGGATAAAGACGCCTTTTTAACCCGCGCGCTAATGTCGTAGTATACGGAATATTTTATCCAAACTAAGGATTTTGTTTGTTTAAAAAATTAAAAAATCGGGGGTTTGCAGTCACCGAAAGGAGATTTTTACTGCTTATTCGCAGCGCGCGCTAAACTTTTACTGGATTTTAAGTATATTGTCGATGGTCTACGTACTCTTACCGAACTTAGCCAACTTGGTTCCACAGGTTGGACAGGTAGCCCTTAAAAGTCTTCTACCGCTTCTATCCTCGGCCGTTACACTGCTATCCGGGACAGTTCTTTTCTCTCTACACTTTAAACAGAAGAACTCCATCACATTATCCTCCGTAATATTTTCATATATAGGTATACATATATATTCTTCACAGTTTTTATAAGTTTTTTGATAAAAAATAGGTTTTTACGATATAGAAGTTTAACTGGTGCCAGCAAGTATTTTAGCTTTATACGCTATTCGGTCGCCCATTTCGGATGTTGTCGATTTACCCCTCAGATCAGGTGTCTTGACAACGCCCTCCTTCAACACGTTTTTTACGGCTTCTTCTATTAATGAGGCAGCTTTCTCTTCTCCTAGGTGTTCGAGCATTAATCCAGCCGAAAGTATTGCTGCGACCGGATTTGCTCTATTGGCGCCTTTATATTTCGGTGCCGAGCCGTGTATAGGCTCGAACATAGACGTACCAGTTGGGTTTATGTTGGCGCCGGCTGCAACACCCATGCCTCCTTGTATCATGGCGCCCAGATCGGTTATGATATCACCGAACATGTTTGGAGTTACCACCATCTGGAACCATTCGGGATTTTTTACGAACCACATCGTAATGGCGTCTACGTAGGTAAATTCGGTTTTGATTCCTGGATATTTACGGCTTACTTCTTCGAATACCTTTCTCCATAGACTGTACGCTTCGGTAAGTACATTGGCCTTATCGACGCTCGTGACTTTTGTTTTTCCTTTTTTGTGACATCTTTCGAATGCGTAGCGAATAATCCTCTCGGCCCCCCTCTTACTGATTATCATCAACTGGTAAGCGATTTCTTCGTGGTCGGAGTCTATGTCAAGTCCAAACTTAATATTATATAATTTTCGTTTAAGCTCATGTTCTAAATGACTTTTTCCTTTTACCACTTTATTGCCCAAGCCAATATACATATCTTCAGTATTTTCTCTCAAAACGTCGAAGTTGACTTCTCTAGGACCTTTATTTTTCAGGGGAGTCTCAACGCCCTCGTATAGTTTAATAGGTCTAAGGTTGATGTATTCGTCGAAATAGAACCTTATCGTCAGCACAATCC
>CAYFVN010000073.1:0-1884 GCA_964346575.1 uncultured Candidatus Bathyarchaeia archaeon | reverse complement strand
CCGATCTTGGCTTCTCATCGTATCGGTTGCGCTTGTAATATTCTTCGTCTTCGTTCGTGAAGGACGGCGGTCAGCTAAAGAGTCGATTTCCTCAGAAAAAGTAGGCGGATGGCCTACTTCCTTGTACATCCCCTTCATCCTCATCATAACGAATTTTATAATTTTAATCAGAGGGTTATTCGTGATGATGCCGCTTTACATGACGAGGGTATTCATGGTTGAGGCGTCTTGGGCTGCGACGCTGGTCGGAATAGCCAGTTTCTCGGGTGTACTCGGAGTCCTTATTAGCGGTTTTCTATCCGATCTTTTCGGCAGGTTCCGGATACTTCTGATCACCATGTTTTCTACAGTTGTATCCAGTCTCTTGATATCATTCGCCCCGTACGGGGCGCTCTTCGTCACTGGACTCTTTTTACTCCCCTTCTCAAGTGCGGCGTCTTTTCCAGTGCTGACCGCGTTGGTAGCCGACAAAACGTCGCCCAGCGAGAGGGCCACCGTTTTAGGTGTTATAATCTCTGCAAGCAATCTACTCGCATTCCTCGCACCTGGACTGATAGGGCACCTCGCGGACAACTACGGATTCAAGACGAGCTTCCTCTATCCAATAGGAGTAACCATTATTGGATGCCTTGCCTCAATACACCTTAGGAAGAGAATATGACGCAGGGTAGTTCGGGCTAAACGACTTGATTTAGACGTGTAAAGGTAAGATTAAATTTATTTACGTATATTCATCAGTAAAAATCGATGATGCCGTGTCGATAATTAAGTGGGGTATACTGGGATCCGCCAACATCAATAATAGGTTTGCTCCTTGGTTTCAAAAAGCTGAGAATGCTAGACTGGTGGGAATAGCGAGTCGTTCGATCGAAAAGGCCGAGAAAGCGGTTGAGGAATTTGGGGCAGAGAGAGCCTTTGGAAGTTACGAGAAGCTGCTGGAGTATGGCGACATCGACGTCGTGTATATTCCACTGCCCAACTCTTTACATGTGAAATGGATAATCAAAGCGGCGGAGTCGGGAAAACATGTTTTATGCGAGAAGCCCCTCACCTTAAATTCTGGGGAAGCCGATAGAGCGATGAAAGTATGCAGGGGTAAAGGCGTACTGCTTATGGAGGCTTTCATGTATAGGCATCATCCGCAGCATGAAAAGGTCAGAGATGTTATCTTAAGCGGTAGAATAGGAAAGGCGGTAGCCTTCCACTCTCACTTCTCGGTCTACTTCGACCCCTCGCTTGATAATATAAGGTGGCGTGAAGAACTGGGAGGTGGCGCCTTGATGGATCTGGGTTGCTACTGCGTGAATTCTTCGAGGCTAATCTTCCAGTCTGAACCAGTAAAGGCAATGGCCCATCGGATTGTGAATACGGATAGAAAAGTTGATGCAACGACTATGGCAGTACTAGAGTTCCCACAAGAGAGATATGCCTCGTTTACCTGTAGTTTTTCGATGCACTACAGTAACTACTACGAGGTTTTCGGATCCAAAGGGCGAATATACGTCGAGCCATCGTTTCTCCCTTGGGGTGACGGCGTAATTGAAATCTACGATCTTCTCGGAATCGAGAGAATCTCGGTGCCCAGCGTCAATCAATATCTACTTGAAATAGAGCATTTCTCACACTGCGTTGAGGAGGGAAGGCTCCTTCCACCCGCTGAGAATGGACTGGCGAACATGAAAGTCATAGACCTCATTAGACAATCAGAAACTTAACGCGGAACACTTAAGATATTAGAAACTTTCCTCTAGCGCACGACAAAACCTACTCCCCAACTGGAACAAAATCTTTAAACATTAAAAAAACAATATTCATAGCCAAACAACAAGATGTAAAATGATAAGGTATCCCCTAACGTAAATAGCGTTGCTCCGGTGGTGTAGC
>CAYFVN010000072.1:0-4413 GCA_964346575.1 uncultured Candidatus Bathyarchaeia archaeon | reverse complement strand
TCTGTATCCGCGTAGATCAGCCGGTAACCATCTTCTAACGCTATGTTCAGGGTTCTCACGAGTATATCTCTAGCTCTACGGTTTATCTCCTCGTAAGCTGAGACGTTGTTGAATCTGTTCGCGAAGCATCCCGAATAGCCGTATATGCAAACGAGGACCATCTTTAAGACCTGATTCCGCTGTTCACACCAGCGATGCTCCACGCGATCCTCTTCGAACCTTTTCTTGAGATGTTTAAAGTACAGCCTCCTCTTGAGAACCTCCTCCGTCATCCTAGATAGGAATCCTCTCCTATCGACTTCGACCCTTGCAGGCGTCACCGTCTCATAGCTTATGTTCTCCTTAACGATGATGTTTGGGAACATGCTCTCAAAGTCCAGCTCCCCCACGTTTTCGTGCAGCCCGATTTGGGGCGACAGTATTAGCCCTCCCCTATCCCTGTATGCCAGTTCCTCAACGGTTAAGACGTGCTTATAGAATAGGGGAGCGGTCGGGATGATGATGCCGCTCTTCAAAGCCTCATAGCACTGCCTGGCGTCGATTATCTTCCCCGCCTGCCAGCTGGAGCATAACCTCGGGGGGGCATAGGTGAAGCGGCATCTCTCAGTCAACCCTGCTAAACCCATCCGCGTGTAGTCCTCGACGTCTATCCATACGCGCCCCCTTGCACTGCGTGGAACAGATCCTTCCGAAATGGGGTGTTCAGGCTTCAGCCTTCCAAACTGTAGATTCGGCTTCACCTGCTTCGCTCTGGAAAGCAACCTCGTGATCGAGACGCCTCTCGAGATCAGGAGGTCGACGTCCGAGGTCGAAACCTTCTCCTGAAAAACGTTGAGTATATCGGTTTCATCTCCGGTTAGCCTCTCTACCTGCTTCAAGTCTTCGCTGAAAATCTCTATACCCTCGATCTCTTTTGAAGCGTCTCTAGGGTTAACCGCGTCTCCCGAGTCTTCGACCTCAAATATCAAGGTGGTGAAGGGGGGAGGTTTGAGCTCCCACTCATCCCCCGAGGCTTGATGACCCTTCAAACTGTTACTGGAGTCGTATTCCACCCGTATCCTACGGGTTGGAGGCAGATCCCTCCCCATCAGATATCTTTGGACGTGTGGAAGTTCTAGATTGCCGATGGCCTTGTGTCGTCTCAGGTTCTCAACGTCTCTGATCGCCGTTTTTAGCTTGTCTACTCGATCGACCATTACGCGCAAAACTCTTTCCTTCTTCGTCGAATCGATGCTGACGTATCTCCTCTGCGTCGATGTCGACACGACACTGGGATGGGTGGCGACGAGCTGTGACAGGTCATCTAGTTCTCCGTCGACCCGAGGGATGAGATAAAAATCTGGGTGGTACCGTTCCTTCAGTGGGACGGCTTTACCCTCCACGGTCTTGAACCATACGTAGGCGTACTCGTCTTCTATATAGGCGTCTAGGATCCATCCGTCACTTATCATGGAGGGGCTCCGCTTTCAAGCTTGCCTTATGCTCTTCAAACGATCGTTTGAGCTCCTCGATCTCGATTCTCAGGATGTTGAGTTGATCAATCACCTCGTCGACGCTTTTCCGGTTATCCACCACCGCTGTCAAGAATAACGTATCTAGGACGGTGGGGACCTTAGCGTAGCTCATGGCCCCCTGCTCCGCGGTCCATGCCCTAGACAGCTCGTCGAAGGCCTCCCTCCTCTCCGGGTCCATCAAGGCTTCTCTAAAGGTCCTCTTAAGATCGTTAAGATCCTCCCGCAGCATAGTTCTAAAAGGGGCCGTAAGACGACCCACACTACTCACCTCCATCAGGGATGTTATATCCGTTCTTTTGGGCGGTCTGTTAGGGTGTTTAAGCAGAAAGGCGGTTATGCAGGGCCTCTTTCCCCCGACCCTCCGCAGATAAACCATTATGTTCGCAAGGTGGCGTAGATATCTCCCCCCTTCGGGCTGTGGGGGCCTCCACGCATTGGCTTCAAGGGGTCTACAAGACGCGACTAAAGATACCCCATTATCGCTGCAGACCTGTTTGATTCTTCCCACCACGCCTTGGAGCCGTGAGATCTTACCTTTAACATCCTTGTCATGGGACCACGTAGAGGCCGTAAAGAGTTTGGCGATATTGTGGGCCACTACCAGTTTAACCTCATCATCCCGCTCCAACAGTCTCGGGATCTCCTCCGCGGAATACTCTTCCTGCTCTTCGCTGTAGGCTGGTATGGCGTATATACGGCTCAAGGATTCAGAAACGTCCAGCCGGTTGAACCTGATCATCTCGGTGAGAAGTTTAACGTCGAGTATCGTTCTCTCGTACTTATAGTTTCCACAGTTGAGATAGACCGCCTTACAGTTCCAGCCCCCCTTCTCGACGGGCAGCAACGAGTTTACGAGTATCCGATGGATGAGACGGTCTACTCTGCTCTCCTTGTCTCCGTAGAAGAGGTAGAATAGCCCCTTCTCGACCCCGCCGGCGAGGAGGCTGTCAAGCTCTATGCTTCCAGTGGCTAATTTAGGGTTGAGGTAGGAGTCCCTGAGGGCTTCCAGTCCGCTCTTGTACTGCGCGCTCAACGATACTGGGCTCCTTGGAGATCTTCAGCTAATAGGTATAGGATCCAGATCAACCCGTTTAACTGTACGCGAGACCTCATTTCGGAGTGTGGATGCGGCTAGGTTTTGGGTTGGGCTTCCTCTATACCCTTCCCGGTTATCGCGAAGAAGGCCTGTTCATCTGGTGGGAGGCTGGGGCTGTCGGTTATTGACGCGACCCTCAGGTTCTTCGAGGATTTTTTGAGGTATATTCGATGCGTGGTGCCGTGGGCTAGGACGTTTCCTCCGGCAGGCCTGTTCGGGTTTCCGAAGAATGCCTGAGGGTTTGCCTGGACCTGGTTTGTCACGACCACAGCCAGGTTGAATACTTCAGCCAGCCTGAGCAGTTTGTGGACGTGATTGTTCAGTTTCTGCTGTCGCTCGCTCAGGTTCTCTCTGCCGATGTATTCGCTCCTCCAATGGGTTATCACGGAGTCGACCACCACAAGTTTGATGTTCTCCTCTTGGCAGATCTTGAAGGCGTGATCCACGATCAACTGTTGATGATCGCTATTATAGCACCTTGCATAGACGATGTTCTCCAGAGCCTTTTCAGGATCCAACCCATTGAGTTCAGCGATCTGGTAGAGCCTCTGCGGATGGAAGGTGCCCTCCGTGTCTATAAACAAAGCTTTGGCGTCTAATCCTCCCTTCTCTATCGGATGTTGCACCATCGCGGCCAGATACATGCATAGCTGACTCTTCCCAGAAGCGTATTCACCCCAAAACTCGGTGATGGCCTGGGTCTCTAGGCCTCCTCCCAGAAGCCGGTTGAAGGAGTCGGATCCAAGGCTGATCTTGTTCATCTTCTTACGTTTCTCCATAAGCTCTTTAGCCGTGATCAAGTCGACGGAAGTATGTCTTCTAGCCTCTTCGACGATTTTAAAGGCGGCGGCTTGGGTTAATCCGGCCTTGTTGACCAGTTCAGTTATAGGGGCTGCCGCTAGAGACTGCACATTATGGTATCCTGCCTCGTTAAGTTTGGAAGCTGTAGAAGGGCCTACACCTGCGAGGTCCTCTATTTTAACCTTATTCTCCATAAGTTGATTCCCTCGATCGAGCGAATTAAACCCTGCCCAACCGATAATAAATAGGAGAGAGACGGGTGAATGAAATCTCTAGGAGCTTAAACTTCACAGAATGAAGATTTATGGCAGCTCCATATTCAATTTCGACAGCGCTTAACACCCCCACCCAAAACCGGAAAAGAGCGGAAAACTCTCACTCCAATAAGTATATGATGCGGAAGAAACCATACTCTTCACAGGATAGGGGCAGGCTTCAGCACACAAACAACATGAAAGAATAGGCACACTCTAGAAGCACGCCCGTTGATCGATCAGAAGTAATTTAAGCATTTTTCGGATAAATAAGATACGACTCGAAGCATAAGAGTAGAGAAGTATTAAATCGATCATTTGAACTATGATATGCAGCACTAAATTGGCTGGGATGGATGAAATGACTTTCTGTATCAAATGTGGGATGGAGCTCCCTGAGGGCGCTGAGTTCTGTACTAAGTGTGGCACACGAGTTGGTTTATGTAAGGCTGAAGAGAAGGATGTCTCGGTCAGCAAGATCATCGGAGAGAGTTTTAAACCTTCTATGAGCTTGGGAAGTTTCTTACTTATTTTTCTGCCCTTACTACTATTGGCCATCACACTTCTTAACCTTGGGCCGCAGATACTGCTTTTAATCGCCGAAAAACTTCCGGAAATCGGTAACGGAACGGTTGACATGGCGACTTTTATAATAACTCTTTTGAGACTCGTTTCTTTTGCCGGTGTTTCCATCCTCATCTACATGCTTTTCAGCGTTTATCAGAGGGGCGTTGTGATACACAATATA
>CAYFVN010000071.1:0-1835 GCA_964346575.1 uncultured Candidatus Bathyarchaeia archaeon | reverse complement strand
AGGCTGCGATCCTCGTGTACTTGATCGATAGGTTTAACGAGAGGGGTGAGTTCCGGAAATAGACGTTTGAGGTATATTATGTTTTTCTTCACCTTGGCTGAGAACTTCAACTTATCCGTATCTAGCGGTATTATCCCATAAATCGTTGAGTGAAAGGCACTCATCATCTAACCTTCAACATTTCTCGTCGAATTAGTTAGGAATATTCTCTACAGAACTGGTGAAAAGAGAGAGAAAAGGAGGTTAAATATGTCTTATGAAAGATAATTCAGTAATTAAGTTCCAGAACAATGATTCATAAAGTATAAGACCCACGACTTCACAGTCCTACTCTTAGCATAAGTTCTATAGGTGGTGGCTCATATTTGGAGATTAGAGATCTGGACAAGGAGTGGCTCAGGACGATAATGAAGACACTAGAAGATACAGCCTACGACTTGGAGTTAGTTTCAGATGATGAAGACTTCCATGCAACAGCTGAGGAGATCAGAAAGGCATTGAACAAGATATCGGAGAAGACTGGCATCAAAATCGGCTTACGTAATCCCTCCACCTGAAATAAAAAAATAATTTAGCCGTCCAGTGAACTATAGTACAGTAGGATAAAAATTTAGTCCCCCACACACACAGGAATATATTATATTATACTATAATGTACTACACTCTAATTCACAGGAAACTTTGCAATAAAAGGTTTAAACTTTCCTGATTTCTCCCTTGGAATTTCATCGACAACTATAACGTCTACCTCGATGTCGCCTAGTCTATCTCTCAATCTTTGTTTGATTTCTTCAACCGTTCTATCTGTAAATCTGCTGTCTTTCACGACTTTAACTAGGAATAGATCTCTCTTTTCCTGGATGATCTTAAACTGTTTAATCTCTTGTATTGGGGGGTGTAGAAGCTGATTTGGAACAACGAGTGAAGAAAGAATCCTCCCATCTGGCAGTTGGATTATATCCGTCTTCCTCCCCCCGGTTATCTTCATTAAGGGGAAACATCGACCGCAGGAACACTCATCCTCGAATAAGACGCCGATGTCCTCTTGGTTGTATCTGATTATGGGCATAGCGTATTTGATTAGATTCGTGACCGTTATCTCACCCTCCTCCCCAAAAGAGACATTATCGCTGTTCTCAGTGATTTCGACTAGCTTCGAATCACTCCAGATATGGTGGCCCTCCCGCCTGTCACACTCCCAAGAAATAAAACCAGCCTCCCATGCGCCGTAATGGTCGAACGTTTCAGCGCCGAACACGTCTTTGAATAATTCACGATCATACTCATACAACATTTCGCTATTACTTAGAACTAAGCTTGGTTTTATTCCTTGAGTATCTCTCTTTCTGATTTCCCTTGCAAGTATTCTAAGGCAGTATGGATAGGCTATCAGCGTATTCGGCTTGAATCTCCTGATTTCTTCGATATATGTTCCTATATCATCAAATGGAGAGAAGTATTTTGTTTTGTACACTCCGATCTTTTTGAGGGGATGGTTGCATGGAAACCAGCTTGGCCCGATCACCGCTATTCTGTCGGTTAACTTTCTTCTAAATACTCTCATCCATCCAAATATCTGTAAAAAGAATATCGCTAGTTCTCTCTTCTCCCAGTAGATTGTTAAGGGTAATCCCGTGGTCCCAGATGTTCTAAGCGTAATACACCTGTTCAAATCGATGTTTTTGGCGGTGATCTCCTCTGGTGGCACATCTTTAATATCCTCTTTTCTTGAAATGGGTATCTTTTTCAGATCGTCGACCGTTCTAATGTCATCCGGCTTGATTTTAGCCTCTTTAAAGAAGGAGTGATAGTAAGGCACATTCCTGTAGCTGTGT
>CAYFVN010000070.1:0-1823 GCA_964346575.1 uncultured Candidatus Bathyarchaeia archaeon | reverse complement strand
GAAATTGCATAGACATAAAACTACAATTAAAAACTATGATATAGGAATGATTGTTATGTCATCTAGAGGTGATACATAATTGAAAACCTCAACCGCGATGGCGAAAATACTGAAAATCGAAGGTGTAAAATTCGTTAGCGTATTTCCGAGTGCGGGTGCTGCTAAAGCTCTCATCAACTCTACGGCCGAGGAGGGAATAAGAACGATACTCGCCAGACAGGAGAGAGTAGCGATTAACATCGCAGACGGATATTCGAGGGTAAGCGGAAAAAACGGAGTATCCATTGTGACTGGAGGAGTAGGGATTGAAAACGCTTTTTCCGGAGTCTCACAAGCTTTCTCAGACTTGGTACCAATATTAGTTTTAGCGGGACAGTCGACTAGCCGCAGATTGGGCGCACGTCCACTACAAGATTTCGATACATGCTTCAATTATCAAAAGATCACCAAGTGGGTTGAACGTATAAATTATGCCGATCGAGCACCCGAAATGATGAGGCGCGCATTCACTTACCTGAGAACTGGGAGGCCTTCTCCAGTAGTTTTAGAGATACCAAATGACGTCGCGGAAGAAGAACTTGACGATGAAATCTTTGATTATAAACCAGTAGCCGACATAAGATCGGCTGGAGATCCAAGTGGAGTCAAACTAGCTGTGAGAGCACTGTTACGGGCTGAACAACCACTCATCTATGCAGGCGAAGGCGTCCTACGCGCTCATGCCTGGAAAGAACTCCGCGAATTCGCCGAGGCTGTTCAAGCTCCCGTAATGACCACGCTGAAGGGAAAGAGTGTATTTCCAGAGAATAATCCATTATCCGTTGGCCAAGGAGGGAGGACCGGGGGAAAAACGGCGTCTCACTTCTTGCGAAAAGCAGATCTCATCCTCTCTATCGGCGCAAGTCTGACCAGAGGCCATGGAGCACCTATCCCAAAAGGAAAAGTCATAATCCAATCCACCATAGATGAGCTGGACGTCAATAGAGAGTACATGACCGATCTCGTAATAATGGGTGACGCAAAGCTGATCATTGGACAGTTGATAGACGAGACCAAGGAGCAGCTAGAGCAAAGGATACGCCCGGAGAATAGTAGTCTGATTGAAGAGATAAGGGATGTTAAAGAGAAGTGGTTGGAAGACTGGATGACAAAACTGACTTCCAACGAGGTTCCCCTAAATCCATACCGAATATTCTGGGATTTGATGCATACAGTTGACAGAGAGAACACAATCATTACGCACGACGCAGGAATGCCACGAGATCAACTGGCGCCGTTCTATGAGGCGATAACTCCTTGGGGCTACATAGGTTGGGGTCACCACAGCACACTCGGTTATTCTTTGGGCGCCGCTATCGGAGCGAAACTAGCATGCCCAGAGAAGTTAGTTGTTAACGTGATGGGTGACGGGGCTTTCGGTATGGTCGGTATGGACTTCGAAACTGCGGTGAGGAACAAATTGGGGATATTGACGATACTACTCAACAATTCTGGAATGGCCCAATACTTCGAAATGACTCCTACAGCATCGCTCCTCTCCGGCAGTTACTTAAAAGTCGTTGAGGGGCTCGGTGGATACGCGGAGAGAGTTGAGAAGCCCGATGAGATAGTACCAGCCGTCAAGAGAGCCATGAAATACTGCGAGTCCGGAAGAGCTTCCATGCTCGAGTTCATAACCAAGGTAGACTTGTCGACTCAAGTTGATTACTGGAAAGACCTATACGAAAAAGAAAGATTAATCTAAAGTTCAATTTGCGCACGCTAATAAGAATCTCAGAGCCAGTTCGTTCAAATCGATCAAATGGGTCTCATATCCCTCGGAA
>CAYFVN010000069.1:0-1646 GCA_964346575.1 uncultured Candidatus Bathyarchaeia archaeon | reverse complement strand
ATACATTGTAAGAAACGACGGATAAAATCGTATCTATGTTCTCTCTTATTTACAAGATCACTTTTGGAATACCTTGACTTTTTTCGCCAGCTATAGACGAAGACGACTAAGCCCCACGTGTGTAATCTCCCCAGCCTGTTGGGACAGCCCCACTGGAAAATACTTCCCAATTTATTATATGATGTTTAAAGACGGCCGAATGAAAGTGTCTGAAATAGCGCTTCATCCCTCAAAGCACTCCTATGAGTAGTCCGATGGCCAGTACAAGAAGGACTAAACCGCTGATCTTAGGTATGTATTTCTCATATCTGCCAACCCTTTCCCTTACTTTCTCATACATCTTTATTCCGATGATAGTGACACCTATAAGGCTTGCAGTCACCGCTGAACTATAGGCCACCATCATGAAAAGCGGGTCAACTCCGCCCATCACCAAGGCGAGAAGGGCGAACTCTTCTTCATGAGCAAAGCCAAGAAAAAAGGCGCAACTCGCTATCCTACCTAGGCTGAGAACAATACGCTTTGGATGAGAGTGCATATGAGTATGACGGCCGATCTCAGAATGCTCATGTTCATGCTCATGCTCAATATCTTCGGTATTGTCGTGAAAGTGGTCGTGTTGAACCTCGAACTCGTCTTCAACCTTCTCTGTCAGAAGCTTAAATGCCAATAATATTAACATTATAAAAGCGATATATCTTAGGATTGGACTCGTGAAATTTATCAGAGAACTCACCAAAAGATACACCACTACAACCGCTATTGAAGATACGAAGTGAAAGAACGAGATTATTCCCGAACTAAAAAGAGCGTTTAATCTTGGTCTAACCGTCCTGGCAGAGTAAAGAAGAGCTAATGGCCAACCATGCCCAGGCTCTAATCCATGCAATAAGCCTATCACAATTAGTCCGATTAGAGGAGTTTCAAAAGAGCTCATGTATGATTCACCTTTCTTGTACTAGCCTCAATGGCCGATTCACCTTCTCTTCCAATCATATTTTTTGAATCTAGAAGTCGTAATATCTCCTTTCTAGCTTCACTAATGGTAAGAGGAAGTTTTTTGTCTATGGGAAGATGGTTCTCTCTCCTTAAAATCTCAAAGAGGTGGGCTATTCTAGGGGAACGTAAATCGAGGCTTCTTATCAATTCAGTTTGCGAGAAAGTCTCCCCAGGCAGGCCTTCCAATACTATCTTTCCTTTACTCAAGATACAAAGTTTGTTTGCGAACAGAGGGATCGTATCTACGTCATGGGTGGCCAATATCAAAGTAAGCCCAAACTTTCGATTTAGCTGGAGTAGTAACCGCAGGATTCTGATAGCAGCTCTTGGATCCAAATTTGATGTAGGTCCATCCATAACAAGAACCTCAGGGCGCATCGCAAGCACTCCTGCCAGCGCGATGCGCTTCTTCTGACCCAGACTTAGAAAGTGTGGGGGCTTATCAGCATACTCACTCATACCAACAATCTCAAGAGCTTCGCTTACAGATTCTTTTACTTTGTCGTTCGGAAGACCCAGATTCAAGGGTCCGAAAGCAACATCCTGTTTTACAGTAGGCGCGAATAGTTGATCGTTTGGATCTTGGAAAACATAGCCCACTCGCCTTCTAAGATTAAGCAGAGTCTTGGAATCATATTCTAACGGCG
>CAYFVN010000068.1:0-8671 GCA_964346575.1 uncultured Candidatus Bathyarchaeia archaeon | reverse complement strand
GGACGCTGTTGCTTCTCCATTACTTTACTTTCATTCTCCAGAGCGGATATTAAAGCGTCCAAGATCTCTGATATCGAGGTTATTGTATACTCGAACCTAAAGGGTATTGGAATGGGAGGAGGGACGAAATCATCGGGAGGTTTCTCTCTAGGTTTCGGCGGCTCCTCCATCTTCAGGAGCAACTCGGACTTCAACCTATGTATCATCGAGGATGAGAGTAGGGCTGTACCCGACGCCGAGAAGTCGACATAACCCTTATCTCCTATCTCTCCTAGGAATGAGGTGAGTATATTCGTTAAGTCTACATCCCACGGCCTCAATTTGTGGAGGCGTAGCAGGTCGAAGAGGATCACGTACGGTGGATTCAACCAGAAAGGCTTCTCAGAGGTCAAGCAGCCAACTCCCCCCTGGGCAAAGCCACTATCATCGAAAATCCACTCTCAATATATACGCCGTAAACTCTATCAGCCTTGGCTACAGTAGAATCTTTAAGGGATATGATTATAAACTGTGAACCCTTAGACCGTTCCTTCATCAAATCGGCTAGCCGCTGGGAGTTCCATACATCCAGATGTGCATCTATCTCATCGAACATGTAAAAGGGCATCGGATTTATCTCCTGTAGAGCAAGTGTGAAGCACACTGTGGATAAAGACTTTTCGCCTCCGCTAGCACCGCTTATTGAGAACTCCGCTTTACTTGGAAAAGCGAGGAGTATCTCTAAACCTCCCTTGAATGGATTCTCAGGGTCCTCCAATACCAGCCTGCCCGATCCCCCTCCTGCAAGCCTGAAGAATATATCTTTAAAAGCCGAGTCTACCTTACGAAACGCCTGCATGAAAGCCTCTCTCTTTCTGCCGTCAAGCTCATCCATAAAACGGACTATGGTAAGCCTCTCCCTATCCAACTCGTTTATCCTCATCGAAAGTCCTTTATAGTTCGACGTGTACTCCGAGTACTGTTCTAAGGCAAGCTCGTTTATTGCGCTTATCGCCCTCAACTCATCCTCTAAGGTTGATCTAAGCTGTGCAGTGTACTTCTCGCTGTATCCCTCTAACGGAGGAGGAGTTTCATAACCTAAGGAACGAAGATCTCTAGTAAGCACCGCCTTCTCCACTTCCGTATTCTTTATGGATGAGGACAGTTCCTCGTACTTGGATGAGGTTGCTTCAGCCTCTTCGTAGATTCCACCCATCTCTTCGTTTACAGATTTAAGTTTGTTATCAATCCCCTTCAGATCTTCTCTTAGTTTGAACAATGAGGAGGCTACACGTTTTCTGCGTTCCATTAAATCCTCCAATTCTTCGGACCTGATCTTTCCAGCTTTGTCCATCTCATCTACGCTCGATCTTTGCTCCTTAATCCTATTTTCAACCTCTCCTCTCTGCTCGAATAGCCTTTCAATATTCTTCGAGAGCACTTCCTCTGAAGATCTTAAGCCCGTTAACTCAGATTCGACCTTAACTTGTTCTCTCCTAAGCTCTTCTAGACGACTTTCAATTTTGGAAGCTTCAGCCTCAGCCTCTCTGACGGGAGATTCTTGAATTTTAGCCATCAAGGAGCTCCTTTTACTGTTCAATTTATCGAGCTCATCTCTTAGGGATTCGACTCTTGAGGCTAGCTTAGTCGCAGTTTCCTCGAATCCATCTTTCAGCTGAGTAGACTCTCTGATCGACTCATCTAGTCCAGAAATCTCCTCTTTAATCCTGCCATATTCACCTTCATACGTCCTAAGTTCTCCTTTTTGAATCGACATGTCTCCATCAAGCTTCGCCGCATCTAGCTTTAAGCGCTCAAGTTCGTTTCTTATCTTATTAAGATCCTCTCTGCCCTTCTCTAGGCTTTTCTCAAGTTTTTTGAGCAGTCTTTTTATGATGGTCGCGTCTTGCGGCCATTCCGAAATCGATCTATAGTCGCCAATCATTATTCCCCCGTAAGGCTCGAATAGGTCTCCATGCTTTGAGACGGCACGCACACCTTCTAACGATAGTAAAAAAGCTTCACGTCTGCTCTCTGTTACCGCGGTATCTCCAAGGATATGTACAACTGCCGGCTTAATATCTGAGGGAACATCCACCAAATCCACCGCCCTCACAGCTTTACAACCTAATGGAAGAGTTAAAGATGCGGATTTGGAAATCTTTGCGAGCGGAATAACCCTAATAGGACCCAGCCCCCTCAACCTAGCTACTTTAAGGCAATTCAAGGCTGAATCAAAATCATCTACAACTATCGAATCGATCCATCCATCCGAGGCAGCCTCCAAAGCAGATCTATAAGGTTCCGATATCGATATTAGATCTCTGAGCCACCTCACATTTCCCTTAATTAAGCCTTCAGCCGCGTATTCTAGTATCCTGTTTGTACCGTCATACTCCCTCTTTTGTGAACTTTTTAAATTGGCTAATATCTTTTCTGCGCGTTCGGCGACCTTTAACGCTCTATCGATGTAGTATTCCCTTCTTCCTTTAAGTTGCTCAAGCTCAGATACAGCTTTGAAGGTTTCATTTATTTTTGAACGTTTAACTTTAACTGAGCTTCTCAGCTCAGATATTCTTGATGAGATCTTATCCAGTGTAGAGGTGAGATCTCTCCTATTATCGGTTTGGTTTACTAACTCATCTGACAGGATCTGGAGTTTATGTGATGTAGATTTGAGATTAGAATCCTCGTTACTCAGCACCTTCATGATCTCATATATGCGTTTATTTACTGAGTCAGCATTTGAAAAGGATTTGGAGTGTCGGTCTCTTAATCCGGAGATCTCAATCGTTAATTTGGAGCGTTCAGATTCGAGGGCCCGTATCTCATCTGACAATGCTTCTCTACGCCTTTCGAGCGTGTTCATGCGCCCTCTGGTCTCAGATACTTTTTTTTCTGAGGTTGATATTGCGTTTTTTATGGAGGCCGATTGCTTCTCCATGTAGTGTATGTTACGTCTATTTGCTTCCAATTCGGCGGTTAATTCGGCTTTCTCAACCGATAGTCTACTTATCTCATTATCCAAATCCAGTAGGTTGCTACTCTCCGTCTCTAGGATTTTTGTTTCTAAGTTATTTTTCTCATTTTCTAAGGTTTCACGTTCACTATGCAGTGTTTTCCTCTGTATCTTCAATTCCGAAAGCCTATCGGAGAGTTTATCGTAATACTTCGAAAGTTCCGTAGACTCTTTTTCCAGTTGGTTTATCTTTGCGGAAATGGTTTGAGCGCTGAGATTCTTCACCTCGCTATTTATAAAACGACTTCTTAGAAGCTTATTACGCTCCTCCTCCAACGATTTAACGCGGTGAGTAACCTCTTCTACTCGCGCCGAAGCTATCTTCACGTTTATATCCGCCTGTTGGAGTTGGGTGAGGGCCTCCTCCTTCTTCGAGTCGTATACCCCTATCCCAACCATGTCTTCTATTATCCTTCGACGCTCCTCGGGTGTTGTATCCGCCAGCCTCGTTATTGTATGCTGTGGCACTACGTTTAAGCCGGAGAGGGTAAGCCCGGCTGAGAGTAGAGCATCGTTTATCCGCCTTCTGGAGATTCTCTTACCGTTTACTCTGTATATGCCCTCTCCTCCCTTCATGAATTCTCTGGATACAGTCACGTAGTCAGCATCTATTGGGATTCTTCTATCCTTATTTTCGAATTGTATGGCTACGTACGCCGACCTGGCTGTTTCGGATGGAGATGCTTTAGATATTAAATCGTCGAATGTGCCTCCTCTGAGCTCCTTGGGGCTTAACTCTCCCAACGCGAATTTTACGGCATCCATTATATTCGACTTACCGCTTCCATTAGGCCCAGTAATCACCGTAAGGCCATGCTCGAGATTGATGGATGCCTTCCTTCGAAATGTTTTGAATCCCTTGATGTCTATACGCTTTATGTAGACCAACTTATCAATCCCCCAAGGTTCAGAGGCATAATTAATCACGGGGTTGGTTCGTCAATGTACGCTGGATCTATCATATGATCTCATCTAGATAATCATTTTTAACCTTCAAGTTTTTCAATTTACGTTATGTTTCAACTCAGTATTTGAAACCGGTATGTATAGAATAAAACACTCGACTACACGCTTATCCAATAAGCTTGTTTGAAATCTTCAGCTCCAAAGGCTAGGAGCCGAAACGTCGTTTACGCTGCTGGTAAGTCCTAATCGCCCTCAGTAAATCTATCTTCCTAAAGTCAGGCCAATACACGTCTAAGAATAGAAGTTCGCTGTAAGCCGATTGCCATAGAAGGAATCCGGATAGCCTCTCTTCTCCCGAGGTTCTAATTATTAGGTCTGGATAGGGGTTTGGAAGATGCGCCGTATATAGATACTCATTAAATATGGATTCATCTATTTGATCTGGACGTAATTTCTTTGTAAGCACATCTTCAGCCATTTCTCTAGCCGCATCAACTATCTCCGCTCTTCCACCGTAGGCTACTGCTATGTTCAGGAAATAGTCGCCATAGTCCTGAGTTTCCTCTTCAACTTCTCTTAAGGCTCTACGTAGGGTTTCAGGCAGCACGTCCAGTCTGCCTATAGCCTTGACTCTCACATGGTTTCTATGGATTCTATCATCCGAATAGAGTTTTTTTACATTTTCTTCTATGATCTCGAATACGGTCTTAACCTCACTCTCAGATCTATAAAAATTCTCTGTGGAGAAGGCATATACAGTTACGATCTTTATGTCTAGATTTAGGCACCATTCAAGGAAATCACCAACTATTTCAGCACCCTCTTTATGGCCTGCGAATGGAGGTAACGCCTTTCTCATAGCCCATCTTCTATTACCGTCAAGTACTACAGCTATATGCTGAGGTTTCTCCTTTAGTATTATCTGACTGTTAAGCCACTTCTCGTAAATCCTGTATATTCCCAGCATCCTTAATAATCGTCTAAGCAAATCTTCCTCACATCCTAGCATCTTTCAGCGCGAATTTACATTGACAACTCCTCTCTTTGGGTATAAGCCTCACAGCTTCCTCAAGTGTATTAAAGACATCTAGTTCAACTTCCCCTCCGACTTTTGTGACCTCCTTCGAAGTAAGTCTAGACTGGAGGCCTGCAGCCATATTAGATACGTAGCATAGAGATGCATAACAGATCTCTAGTTCCCTCGCTAAGAAGGCTTCAGTAGCCCCCGTCATGCCCACCAGGTCTCCCTCCATCCTAGCGATCGCTTTTATCTCGGCAGGTGTCTCGAATCGAGGACCATCTGTACACACATAGACTCCTCCACTCCATTGCTTATGCCTCGTTGATTTTCCTGCCTTAGCTAGAATATCTCTCAGCTCTGGACAATAAGGCTCAGACACATCGATATGATGCAGGGGAGGCTCATCATAGAATGTTGACCTCCTCCCTCTAGTTAGATCTATAATGTCATGAGGTACAACCAAGTCTCTAGGTGCGAAGTGGGGGTTTATTGCTCCCACAGCATTAGTAGCCAGTATTCTTTCGATGCCCATCTTCTTTAATGCCCAGATGTTAGCTCTATAGTTGACTCTATGAGGTGGTGTCTCACGTTCTAAACCGTGTCTCGGCATGAAGCGAACGGGTACATCACCAATTTGGGTTGAATGTATCGGCTGCGAAGTCCCATATGGAGTTGTTAACGAATGCCTTGAAGCTGTCTCAATAAGTTTCTCAAAGCTTGTTCCACCTATGATTGCTATTCTCTTATGCAAACCTTCTGGACCCCACAGGAAAAGATAGGATTATATCATGCCTTTCTCTATTAGAATCTTGAACTCCTCAAAGGAGAGTTTCTCTTTTCTTCTAAGTTTTCCGGTAGCTGTCTCCTCTATATGGTTCTTGAACTTTTTAAGCTTAGCTTCCTCTTCCCTTCTTCGAGTCTCTCTCTCCTGTTTTCTCTTAGATTTAAAGGTGACTAGAACGGCTATATATCTATCCTGAACTTCTTTTAGACGGTTTTTAACTTCTATAAGTTTTTTATGAGCTTTATCAGCCTTTAATCTTATTTTATTCGATTCTTCAGATAACTCGATCATCTTGTTATGGTAAATCTCGCTCTCATCGACTAACTTTATGAGTTCCCTATGTGAAGTCTCAGCCTTTACATCAAGCTTCTTTATATCTTCCCTCAGGGTATTCAATCTCGACTTAAGCGATTCATTTTTAAGTTGGATTTGAAGTTTCGCCTCCAGTTCAGCTATCCTTGACATGAGGCTACGCTCATCCTCTTTACTCATGCTTGTCGTCTGGATCATCCATTCTAAATGTTCAAGCTCATCTGAGGTATCTTGGCTTCTCCCCTCAGAGTAGACTTTAATTTGCGACAGATCATAGAGAGTCTTCTTAATCTCTTGACGCTTAGCCGACGCCTCCCTCCTCGCACTATCTCTCTCACTCTTGAGTTCTTTGACTCGGGTGTTTAAGGCGTCACGTCTCTCTTTAGGCTCCTTCACGGCTTCTCTCTTCCTTTTGAACTCTTCGTTGTATTTACTACGTTCTTCAAGAAATTGTTGCGCATCTCCCGATAGGCGTTCTCTCTCATCCTTAAGGGATGAAATCTCCATCTGCAGTTTCTCAACGTTCACGCGATCGGTGTAGGTATTATCTGACATCTATTGAACCTCTCAAGTCTGACAATCAAACACGTAAACACTTTGATTTTGTAACAATTATTTTAATTTAATCTTATGGAAGATTTATAGAAGCAATCTTTTTCCAATTTTCGCTTCATTTACTTGCCTAAGTAAGTGATAATCGGTAAATACATCTTGAGGCTTCTCGAAGGCTTGTTTTTCCATATCACAGGATTTATAATCTCGTCATAGTACCGAGTTTTCTTATGAAAGGCCTCTTTCAAATTGTTTAGATACCAGTCTCGGCGACTACAACATGCGCTTCTCGTGAGATGAAAAAATTATAAAATTTTTATGGTGTGAATGCGCTTTTGGTCGGGCTTACGTAAAGAGCAGGCTAGAGGTTGATCGATAACTTAAAGTGTACCCTCTAATCCGGTTGCTTGAGAAGATCCGCTGTTAAGGTCTTGAAAATCAAACTATCCAGAATAACTACTTCTTAGAAAGCCACCACTTCAAATATTCTTTCTGATGTTCTTTTTTATCCTCTTTATCGTTTTCGAATCTATCCCTGGCCTCCATTAGCTGTTGAGAAGTAAACGTTAAACCGCAGCTCTTACATATGTACTGCCTTAATTTTGGGTCGTAAGTCAGATCTCCTCCGCACTCCAAACAATAGTAAGGCAAACACCTCTTCACCAATATCTAATTTTGGGTGGAGAGTAATTTGAATCTTTCTGAATCGTCTCTCCAAAAATAACTATTCTCCCTCGAACTTTTCTATACGGTGCTAAACGTTATTTGCAACAAGCTTGAACAGAGTCTTCTTTAATCATTCAAATATTTTTCTATATAGCTGATAGGATTTTAATGATTTGTTCAGGATACTTCATTCCGTTCCCTGTTATCGTGCAACATACTATATCTCCTTTAACTAGGTCTAGGTGATATACCGCCGCCACCGAAGCCGCTGATGCAGGTTCAGCTATTACACCTTGCTTTATGAGCCTCTTTGTAGTCTCGGAAAGCTCTGCATCGGATAATTCTATTATAGAACCTTTCGTATCCTCGATGAGCCGCGTTATTTTAGGTTCTTCGAGGTGGAAGAAACCCTTTATACTGTGGGCTATATTCGTCTTTGGGGCTATTGCAGCTACAAGTTTAGATTTTAACCCCGATCTTTTGATTCCCATTCCTACTCCAACGAAGTGAGTTCCATTGTTTGTTGGGCATATGATATAATCGGGTTTCAAGTCCTTGGATATCTCGGTTCCTATGTGTGAGTTTCCTAAGAGCTTTGCTTCGCAGTAGCCAGCGTTTGCGTTGTATATACGTCTACCTTTCAAGAACTCTAATAGTGCTTCTACGGCGTCTAGATATCCGCCTTCCACCCAATGGATATAGGGATGGAAAACCTTTAAGAGTCGAAGCTTCTCCTGTGGGGTATCGGAACCAATGAAGACGTGAGACTTAAATCCACGTAAGTAAGCGAAATATGAGATTGAGATCGCCGCGTTACCGCTACTTGCACATGCAACCTCACTTAATCCCCTCTCAATCATATCACGGACCACAGCCTCGCTCTCTCTGTCCTTATGGACACCAGTAGGATTGTTTATTTCAAGCTTGGCGAATACCTCACAGCTTGCTCTTTCACTCTCTAGAGGTAGCCTAATCAGCGGTGTATTCCATTTATCAGATGTAAACATCGACATTCCAGAACGACCAGAATCCTTTATAGGGATGAAGTTTATAGTAGCCCAAACTTTTTTTCAAGATCTCTTTTAGATTTGAGGCTTATCTGGAAGAGAGTGCTATCCTCTCTATCTCATCTCTCCTCTTTACGGCAAAACTTCTTGAGTCTCTCTCCGTAGCCAGTAGTATCTCCTCCGCTAGACATTCATCTATAGTCTTCGGGTTGTTCAGAGCTGCTTGCCTTGCCCCCTCCGTTATGAATCTAACTGCTAGATCTATTCTACGTTGGGGCGAAACGTCTACCGATACTGGATACGCGACGCCTCCATATACTATTCGCGTGACCTCTTCGCATGGAGCGGAGTTCTCGATGGCCCTCACTAAGATTTGGATGGGGTTCGTCCCCGTCTTTAGGTGGATAATATCGAGGGCATTCTTA
>CAYFVN010000067.1:0-3189 GCA_964346575.1 uncultured Candidatus Bathyarchaeia archaeon | reverse complement strand
GGATCTACCCTATGAAGAGGATTGGAAACTTGCAATTGAAATGTTAAGAGAGATCGGAGATATAGCAGCACAGTATGATATATACATGTGCATAGAGCCATTGAACAGGTTCGAAACGTATTTCATAAACACAGTTAGACAGGCGGTAAGCCTCGTCAAAGATGTCGATCACAGCCATGTAAAGATCATGATCGACCTATTTCACATGAACATTGAGGAGAGCAAATTTAGGAGCGAGATTCTCTACGCGGGCGATCTGATTTATCACGTACATTGCAACGAGAATAATCGGGCAGCTCCAGGAACAGGCCATGTCCCCTTCAAGGAAGTGTTTAGTGCACTCAAAGAGATCGGATATCAGAGATGGCTAGTGATACAGACTTTTGCAAAAACGATTCAGACGATGCCTCGAGCCGCCGTTATCTGGAGGAAACTTGCTCCCGATCAGGACACCTTGGCAAGAGATGGCTTGAGATATATGGAATACACATGGTATACCACTTAATATGAAGAAATTAATTCTCCAGTTTTTTAAAAGTAATCCCATTTAAGTTCAGGGTTTTATCATTACTTTCAGTACATTTTCGAGCCTATTATGTAAAATCTCTATGGCCTTATTCAGATCTTTCAATGGATAAGTATGAGTTATTAACGATTTAACGTCTATCACTTTTTCGCCGATCGCCTGGATCGCCTTCGAGAATGTGAAAGACGACAGCCATGAGAAGCGTATCTCAGTCTCCAACAGAGTGTTCTCCCATAAATACAATTTTATCCAGTCTTTCGGAGAGAAACCGCCTCCTCCAAACAAGATTATCCGAGACTTGAGGCTCCCAAGTTTCAACGCCAATTGATTCGCATCGACATTGCCGGTAGCGACTAAGACGGAATTTACTCCTCTATCCTTAGCCAAATCTCTAACACTATCAGCAACATTAGAGGTATAATATTGTGATTCGGGCACCCTCAGATTGAAGACGTGGTCTACACCAAGTTTTAACCCGGCTTCAAGTCTGTAATCCCTGGTTCCGATTAACATCACCTTTAAACCTAATGCCTTAAGGTATTGAGCCATCATCAATCCGATTGGGCCCGGACCTATTACTACGACATTATCTCCCGGACGAGGATCGATCTTTTCTAAAGCCGATAATGCACATGCAAAAGGCTCTGTAAAAGCGGCTTCTTCAAAGGATAGAGTGTCGGGAAATTTGTGGGCGTAGTGGAAGTTCATCTTAGAGTAATCTGAAAAAGCGCCACCTTCAAGACCCCTGGCGCCTATAGGATTCTCACATAAATTTGGACTTCCCTTCCTACAGGAGTTGCAGATTTTACAGGGTTGGAAGGGTTCTCCTATTACTCTGTCTCCAACCTTTAATCCGCTCTTTGAAGCCAGATCACCCAACTCCACGATCTCCCCCGAAAACTCGTGTCCGATAACGACTGGTGGAGGCTCGCCGTCCCTCTTCCCCCTAAGGTAACTCGCGATATCTGAACCGCATACTCCACAAGCCCGAACTCTAATCAAAACCTCATCGGCCGATAGCTCGGGGATCTTTAGACGCTCTATCTCGACGTTCTTGGGCCCTTTAAGGACCGCTGCAACCCTCTCCTCGATCAAATTAACTTCCCCAATCCTTCATAGTATGGTTTACATTTGGTTATCCATATTTGGATTTGAGGTCATCGACGAATCTCTTTGAGTTTTCTATTTCTTCAAAGGCTGTGGGCCAGAAACAGAGATCTATCGACCACCAATCTCCTCCGTAAGCGCCTAATAGTGCAGGCATTATGTCGTCGAAGTTTAGAAGCCCCTTCCCAAAAGGTACGTGAGTGCTTGTATCGTCGTCGTGGAGTGTATTATCGGAATCTATAAGGTGGACGAGCTCGATTTCACCTTTTAACAGACTTGCAAGTTCGGTTACACCTCCCTGCAGGATTTCGAGAGGTGGTCTCTGCCTTGCACCGACGTAAGAGCACATCTGAGCATGGCACGTATCGAATAAGATCTTGAAATTGGAGTGGTTCACTTCTTTAACAAGCTTCAGGATCTCACTTCTAGGTTTATTAAACATGAAGCCGGGTTCGAATTCCCAGACCAGTACTACTCCATAATCTTTTGCTTTTTCAGCTGCATCCTTAAAGACTTTGACCGTTCTCTCCCATGCATCTTCATACCTCACATTGGGAGTACAAGGAGGGGGGCTTATTGTGTCGACTCTCATCCTCGGTATATCGCAGTCGAGGCAGAACTTAAGGCTGTCTTCTAACCGCTTCATGTATCCCTTGAGGATAGTTGGATACCTACTTGTAAATGGAAGGATGTGAAAATTTCCACCGTAGCTTGGAATTTCGAGATTGTAGGAGCCTATATACTCTTTAAATTCATCCCTGTCTTTTTTAGTTGGAAAATCCGCCAAGTTCGCTTGTGGATCATTGCCGACCAGCTCTATACCGTCAAATTTAAGATGCGCCGTTTTATCCATCAACACGTTGAGAGGTATGGGATCCAAAGCGTAGATTCCGTTGTTGAAAGCTCCGCTGTTCAAGGCGATTTTTACCATTTTACTTGATCACCGACGGAGATATTCCATGGAACCACTTATATGTTTTATCAAAATATTTCGCGTCACCTATATAGTCGTTGATCGATCTGAGTTTAGAACATAAAATTAATAGACCGGCCCGTGGTTTATCGGTCGATCCACGGTGAACTGTAAGAATGAGGTTTGTTATGAAGATCTCTGAAAAGCCAGCATATAGATGGCTCATTCTCTCCTTAGCTTGGTCCATATACTTCTCGTTTGGATTGATCACCTCGGCCTTCGCCCCCCTGGTTACGCCAATAATGTTCCAACTTAAACTCACATATACTGAGGTTGGGGCCATCGCAGGGGCATGGCAACTTGTCTATATCTTCGCCGCTTACCCTTTGGGCGTCTTAATAGATAGGCTTGGGTGTCGAAGATCCCTCCTCCTAGGTGTCACAATCATATCAATTT
This sequence comes from uncultured Candidatus Bathyarchaeia archaeon, assembly GCA_964346575.1. Lineage (GTDB taxonomy): Archaea > Thermoproteota > Bathyarchaeia > 40CM-2-53-6 > DTGE01 > CAYFVN01. The sequence goes on along the minus strand of CAYFVN010000067.1, from coordinate 187 downwards.
CTTCGCTCCTGAGGACATTCGCCACCAATTTCGAGACCTTCTTCATATACGCCGCGCTCTTCGGGTTAGGAGGGCCCTTTATCTCGATAGGTATTCCCAAACTCGTAGCATCATGGTTCCTGGGGGAGGAGAGAGGAGTTGCCGCCGGAATCAATGCGAGCGGTAACTCAATAGGCGGCGCCACAGC
>CAYFVN010000066.1:0-5805 GCA_964346575.1 uncultured Candidatus Bathyarchaeia archaeon | reverse complement strand
GTAATGATAAGGGTGAGCATTGCTGGGGGAAACCACCACAGTATTACGCCTGAAAGTAAGAGGATTAAGAGTGCTGTGGTCTCTACGAATCCTTTCTTGGTTGATGGGAGTAAACCATTCACTTTGAACCCAGCTTTTTTAGCTGAGTAGAGGATGGCGAGCATTCCTCCATAACCTAAGAGTAAGTGTAAGAATGTAGCTGGGAATAGAACTCCTCCTATAGGCTTGCTAGTTTGTTGAAATGGCAATGGTATCCCTGAATATATCTTGGGTAGAATATTGAGTTCAATTGTTAAAGCTATGAGTGCTACAACTATTGTTGAAATTAGCGGTACGAACCATCTTCTATCTCTACTCATTTCTATGGATCCTCGAAGTTTTAGTGAAACAGGAATGGTATATAAACGTGCTTTGTATATTCACAATGGCCCCTTTTGGTCATTATAAATATACATTATACAGAGCCTTCACCGAATATTAAACCTTTGAAAATTGTTATCTAAGACTCAAAAAGGATATTTACCCAGAAAAATATTCTTTTCTCAACCTTGCTGAGGTGCGTCGGGATATGGAAAGTCGTTACGTAATAAGTGTTAGAGAGACCGATAAGGCCATTAGAACTCCGAAGAAGAGTTTGGAATCCCTTAAAGGAGTTTTAGGAGCAAAACGTGTAGCCAGGATGAAGAAAGAAGCTGTGGAGTGTCCTATTAAAGGTAGCACAGTATCTTTTGTGGAGTGTTTCTCATGCCCCAACTTTGAGAGGAGGATAAAGGGTTCGATACACTGCCGGGGAGAAATTGTACAGATCGAGTAAGAACCGTTAGTAGAAATGTTTATTGGATTCTACTCCTTTCTCCGGCAACGGTGAGTTTTTATGGAGTTTAACGAGTCCAACGGAAACTTTGAGATAGAACGTATTCTAGCTAGAGAGATATTGGATTCAAGGGGTAATCCTACGGTAGAGGTAGACGTGTACACTGTAGGCTGGTTTATGGGTAGGGCCTCTGTCCCTTCTGGTGCTTCTACCGGCCGGTTCGAGGCTTTAGAATTGAGAGATGGCGATAAAAGCCGTTTTAAGGGTAAGGGTGTTTTAAGAGCTGTCGTTAATGTAAATTCCAAGATAGCGTCTGAACTTGCTGGTTCGAATGTTCGTCTTCAAAAGGAGATAGATTCGAGGATGAACAGATTAGACGATACACACAACAAGTCGAGGCTAGGTGCAAACGCGATACTTGGCGTATCACTTGCTGTGGCTAAGGCATCGGCGGCGGCTATAGGCGTACCTATGTTCCAATACATAGGGGGATTTAAGGCTAGACGTTTACCTGTTCCAATGATGAATCTGATAAATGGAGGTGAACATGCAGGTAATGAATTAGCAGTTCAGGAATTCCTTGTAATGCCTGTAGGCTTCAGCTCATTTTCTGAGTCTCTTCGAGTTGGAGTTGAAGTCTATAAAGAGCTTCGAAGCATACTCTCTAAGAAGTACGGCGCGTCCGCCGTTAACGTAGGCGACGAGGGTGGTTACGCGCCTCCTATGAAAGAGACACGCGAAGCTCTTGAAACATTGGTTAAGGCCGTCGAAGATTCGGGTTACGAGTCTGACACTAAGGTTTGGCTTGGAATAGACTCTGCGGCATCTGGCTTCTATAACACAAAAGGGAACACGTACACTATAGATGGTAGGAAACTTACCCCTGAAGAACTGATCGACTATTATGGTGAACTCATATCCACTTACCCTATAAAGAGTATAGAAGATCCCTTTCAAGAAGAGGACTTTCAAACTTTCGCCGAACTCACTCGTAAATTTGAAGGAAAAATACAGGTGGTTGGAGACGACATATTCGTAACACAGCTAGAGAGGTTAAAGAAAGGCGTAGAATTGAAAGCTGCTAACTCCTTACTCCTTAAGGTTAATCAAATTGGCTCGCTGACTGAGGCTATCGATGCAGGAGCCTACGCTCTAGATAATGGATGGCGCGTAATTGTCAGTCATAGAAGTGGGGATACTGAAGATCCATTCATAGCTGATCTGGCGGTCGGTGTAGGAGCGCAGATGATTAAAACAGGGGCTCCGGCTAGGGGAGAGCGCACCACTAAGTATAATCAACTTATAAGGATAGAGGAGGAGTTAACTCCATACCCCGAATTCTGGGGACCACTACTACAATGAAGGATTAGATCTGTCAGTTTTATTAATCTAACCATTGCGTTGATTTTATGGGAGTCTATTCTCTTTAAACTCGAAAACTTAAACAAAAAAAATCAAGTTTAACAAATAAAGATACCTTGAGAGTCTTATTAAATAACCTTTAATTATTGGAGAAACTGTCATAATAACGTTAACAATGCGATTGGGGAAATGTTCTAAGTGTGAGGAGACAGCAAGGGTGTGCTACATTAAAGAGAGAGAAGGGTATGTTCCAATCGGTTTTATTTGTACCTGTGGTTTTAATAAAGAAATCAATACTTTAAGTCATTTAAAGGGAGGAATGAATAGACATAATACAATTCATAATGGAAAAATAATCCGTGTTTATAATACCAAGAAAAATTAACTGCTTTGTGTCCATTGAACCTTTGAACCTAGCTAATCAAGATTGCTCGCGCACAGTTTATTTTAAGAAAGCAATAGACCATTCAAGGCTATATCTATTTCATTTTCAGGTTTTAATAGGTTCTTTTGTAATTTTCATATATTCCTTATTTCTGCGATCTTTTTTTCTCTTATAAAATACGAAAAAATCTTTTTTTATCAGGGAGAATAAATCTGATTTTTTCTTATATTTGGAAAATGTCGGATTCGACTATTCGTTTTAACCTTGGCTGAGAATACTAAACAGGTACTTTTTTGATAGTTTTTGATTTTTTCAATCTCGTTAATATTCTTAAAGATAATATTTATGAGTTAGAATAGCGTGATTTTGAATCAGAACATCCTTTTTAGGTGAGCTTAAATGTATAGGCTTGTTTACCCAACTATAGTTCAAAATGTGTACGAGTTCAAAGTGAGAGCAGGTTCTCGACATATATCCTTAGTATGTAAGTGGAACGGGCTTGGGAGCATAGAGTTTAAAGTTACAAGTCCTAAAAAGACTTTTTGTGAAAGAGACCTTTCGATACGTGAGCGGACAGATATTCATGTAAAGAATGGTGCATCCACATACCAGTATAACAAGGAGGCATCTCTAGATATAACGCCTCCTGCGGATGATGAGACGTGGACGTTGGAGCTGAGAGTATCGAAAATATTGGATTATGTGTTGACTATAGAAACTCACTAGTTCAAGGCTGGGAGCACCGACACAGATGAAGATAGAGTCCACATGCCCACTTGAGAGCTACAGGCGTTTCGTCATAATAAGTACTTGCAAAGATTGTATGCCGCGTAAGCTCATGGAGGATCCTCAGGTATTTCCTGAAAGGCGCGAGCCGGGATTAATACTGGTGGAGGCTAAGGATAAGGAGTCGCTGCTGACGATAGACGAGATAAGATTTGTAAAGGTGGATGAAGTAGACAGAATCATATATAATTCTAAGAGCGGTAGAACCAGACTCGAATGGAAAAGATTGAGAGGAGATAAAGGGAAAGTGGTTGGAGACGCAAGCTTAAACAGTTTAGTAAACTTATCGACCACTAAAGTTTTAGGGACATGATGCTTAACTGCGCGCATCGCGTCATAACTCGGTACAATAGACTCGATAACTTTAGACGGAACATCTTAGACATACCTTGTGGAGGCTGAGTTAGAATATTCGAAAAACCGTGTATCAGGATTCTACTCGCTGCTTTGCTTAGGGTTGCTGGGAAGGCGGAAGAAACAACCCTGAGAGAACTGCACCATATAACTAGGATACACGAAGACGATATTGCCTCTATGTTACGCTGGCTTCATGAATCATCTATTTTCCTAGAAATAAGATGTGGAAGAGTAGATCTTAGAGGAGTCGATCGTATGAGTTTGGCGATAACAGCGGTTGAGATGGGCGTAGACGTTGAGGTCGTAAGTCGGAATCTAGATTGGAGGGATTTCGAGAGGTTCATCGAGCAATCTTTGAATATCGAGGATTTCAAAATCGTAAGTAGCCTTTACTTTACGATGGGAAAGAGATATCAGATAGATCTTATAGGAGTAAGAAAACCATTAATGCTCCTGATAGATTGTAAACATTGGAGATACGGATACACACGCTCTAGGATGATTAAAACCGTTGAGGATCAGATTGGAAGGACTGAAGCCTTATCCACTTACCTTGAGAAGAGATCTACGCTAAAAGGATTAACTCTGAAGCCTGGAAGATATTACTTACTACCCGTAATTGCTTCTCTCACCGATCCTCCCATGAAAATCTTAAACGGAGTTCCAATAGTATCTGTAGTTAAGTTTAAAGATTTTATAAGACGTATACCTCTAATCCCCGTAATTGAGTCGCTGAAATACAAACCAATTGAGATAAAAGTTATCCAGAGGACACTTCAATATGATACGTATAATCACAAATGAGATCTCAGCCATTAGAGATTAAAAATTAGGAAAAGCTCAAGCGCGCGCTAGAAACTTGAATTATACTGTTAATTGAGAAATCTAATTTTGAAGGTCATAGAAGGAACTTTGACCTTGCACTTTTCCCCCACAAGTAGCCTAGGACAAGCCCTGCCGCTAGACCTCCGAAGTGGGCAAGAACATTTACATTAGCTCCTAAATTCCATATAAAAAGATACAATGCGTATATCAATGCCCCTGTTACAGATTGGTTAACGCTACTTCTCATATAAGCGGCGTTGGCTCCGAAAAGCCCGAAGATAGCACCTGAAGCCCCGACCGAGACGACATAAGGTCCCATAAATAAAGTTAGTAAACTACCTGATAAACCCGCCGTGAAGTACACTATGAGGTAGCGAAGCTTCCCGAAGAGATCTTCCGCTCTCAAGCCAAATATCCCAAGGAAAAAAGTATTCCCTAAAAGATGTAAGAGATCTGCATGGATGAATATTGATGTAAAGAGCTGCCAGTACCAACCATTGATGACGGCCATATTGAACTGCCCGAATAAAGCTAATAGACGATAATCAACAATTAAAACGTCTTTACTCATGAAGGCCAGTAAACCGTAAACAACCAAGTTTAAAACTATCAATACTCCGGTAATATTGATGATCCCAATCGAAGCTTTAGATGTATAAATTTAATCCATCCCCCTTTTAAACTTCGATCTACCTTTGGGGCATCATATAGTGATAAGAGTTATGGAAAGACGTTTTTATCGATGAGATTACTTCATGTAAAGCTCTTTCGACAACTTCTCACCGGATCATAGACGAGATTAAAAGATATAGAAAAACACGAGAAAACTCATCAAAAGGACATAAAAACAAGGTTGTAAGATCGTAGAACTACACTCTGATCTCTGACACGCTCTTCTCCCACCATACGTTGTACAAATGTAAATAACCTAAATAAGGATGTGGATTAACCATATATTCACCTTACCGGAGTTATAATCCCATGGAGGCTCGAAGAGGAATCCTGTTCATCTGTGACGGATTGGGGGATCGCCCTGACAAGGGTAGAAACGATAAAACGCCCCTTGAAAAGGCGTATACGCCTAATCTAGACAGGTTAGCATCTGAAGGCATATTAGGATTACTGGACATCATAGGTCCAGGCGTAAGGCCTGGAAGCGATGTGGCAAATCTCTCCCTTTTAGGATACGATCCCTACCGATACTATACAGGTAGAGGCGGATTCGAGGCGGTTGGAGCAGGGCTAAAAGTCAATCCAGGCGAAATAGCTTTGAGAT
>CAYFVN010000065.1:0-1989 GCA_964346575.1 uncultured Candidatus Bathyarchaeia archaeon | reverse complement strand
GATCTGAACGTTCTCCTTTGAGATTAGACTTAACTTATACTTGAAGTCGCCTCTTGGGTTACCCATCACAAACTTCGTTATTTTTGGCATTGGAGGTCCAGCGATATATTTTACACGGGTGTATGGTTGACCTTTTTGGAGCCGATAACTCCTTCCCTTCATACATCTCTCCTCCAAAATGGATAGGGATATAACGTCTATATTTAAGTTATCTAATTTTACTTTACACGCTTAAGAGAATTAACAGCTTTCCTTAGCGGGCTCATCAACGTCGAGGCCTCTCTCGATGTCGGCGATGCCCGTGCAAGGATATTCTTTAAAGCGTTTCCAGCAATACTTCTCCTGTAAGAGGGCATCTTGATTGCCTCACATAATTCAGAGAAAGTCTTGCATATATAGTGGAGATCCTCTCTATGAATTACGTCTCCTGATACGTGTTTAAAATTCTTCTTCGTGTAAATCTCGTAGAGTAGTACAGTTGCGGCGTGTGACACATTTAGTGTAGGGTAACTCGGATTTGCAGGGATATTAATCAACACATCGCACATCTTTAATTCCTCGTTAGTAAGGCCTGTGGATTCTCTTCCCAGAAGTAAAGTGACTACACGCTTTCTTCTATGATATAACTCTACAAATTCAGGGGGGGTAATACACGTTCTTAGGAGATTGTTTTTGGACTTTGCTCGGATGGCCGTAGTCCCTACAACCATCTCTGAATCCTCAAGTGCAGAATCTAAGCTTTTCACAATCTTAGCCTTTTGAATTATATCGTGTGAATGTGCGCAGAACTTTAGAGAGCCTTCAATAATTTCTGGTTCAACTTTCACCAAATAAAGGTCTAGAAAGCCGAAGTTCTTCATTACTCTAGCTATGTATCCTAAATTTACGCTGTATAGGAGGTTCACTGCAACTACTCTGAGATGAGGCATCCAATTGTTCACCATTAACGATCTATGGCTCGTTAAGTCCTTTAAATAACTCCTCGATCTCATCGACCGACATTTGACGAATCTTCTTGTCTAAAGGGAGATCTTTCAGCTGGCCGAATAATTCAGGTAGCAAGTGGTTCGCATTCTTATGGTTTTTATAAAGTAGTTTGAGAACAGTCCTGGCATTCTTATTTTTAAATGTGAAGAGTTTTGATGAGAATTCTTCGAAACTTTCCTCTAATGGTTTTTTCCAGTTCTTAGGCTTTATTATAACTATCCGCGAATCTACCTTTGGAGGCGGTTTGAAGTAGTATTTTGGAATGAAGTCAGCTAGATCCACCTGAGCTACGTGCTGAGTAACTACGCTTATCCAAGAGTAACAATTGGAATTTGGATCTGATGCAAGCTTATGAGCAAATTCATCCTGTAGTAAAAGTACGGCCAATCTAAATCTGTTCTTCAGAAGCCAAGAAACAAATCTCCTGGATATTGAGTAAGGTATGTTAGAAACCACCTTAGTGAAGTGTGGAACTCTAACTTTCAATATATCCCCGTATATTAGCCTTACATTGTTAACCCGAGAGAATCTACGCTTTAAATAAACGCATAAACTCAAATCCTTCTCTACAGCGATTACTCTTTCAGCTTTCTCCGCCATTAGGGAGGTTAATCCTCCATAACCAGGTCCAACCTCTAGAACGACGTCATCTATCGATAGGTCGGCACGGCTAATCATTTTATTTAGTATACGCCCGTTAAATATGAAATGCTGGCCTAACTTTCTCCTCTTAGTACTTAATACATTATTCATTGAGCTCTCGTGAATATTCTATATTTTGATTCTCCACTAAGCTCCTCTAATATACGCTTAGCTATAAGTTTGTGAGGTTCAGATACTCCTCCTCTTTTCTTTAAATCTTGAAAATCTGAGAAGGGAATCTTCTCTCTTCCCTTAATGATCTGCCACATGGATTTTTTACCTATACCAGGTATTAACTCCAAAGCATGCATTCTAGGAGTAACCGCGGATGATTTATTGAAGAACTCTAGAAACCTCGGC
>CAYFVN010000064.1:0-5678 GCA_964346575.1 uncultured Candidatus Bathyarchaeia archaeon | reverse complement strand
CGCCTCATGGCTTACAAACATGACAACCAACGCGAGAAGTATATATGGGAGAATCGACCAGCCTATCGTTAATCCTGGTAGAACTGGCATGACCGGATATGCTCCTTTTGCTTTCTCTGCTAGGAGGAACATATTCCTTGTTAGACTTATTGAGATAAAGATCATCTGTCCGATGGCTAGGGCTACAGCCATGCTTCCAGCTATACGCCATAACTTTCTATACCGACCCATCTTCTCAAGGAGCCCGTTGAATGCTTTCGTCTTGTACTGAGCCCAAAATGGCCCTATATTGATTCCTCTCTCTGAGGTTTTGAGAGCTTTAGAAACCATGTATAATATAAGCCAAGCCGCTAGATACACCGTGAATCCCGTTATCACCTCTGACGATGCCACGCCTTTCCCCCTCCTCTTAATACTTTTTAAATTATCTTCGTTTCCGGGTATGATAAGTGCGTCTTATCGCGGGATTTGATTCAAGTAATCTTTTAAATACCTTTCCGAAGGACTCATCTTCTCCAACTTCTATGTTGAGGAAGACGCCTGTCCGTCCTATACGGTCGCGTCTGGAGAGGACTCTTATCCGTTCCCTTATGATTTCAGAGCTTACGTCAAGAATGTCAGCAACTTCTACTTCTCTGCCGGCGATGTTGGTTTCAAGATGTCCTTCCATTGTAGGTTTTATCAATGTCAATCTCTTTGTACATCCAGGGATTCTAGTATCTCGCTTTAGGGCAGTTTCATCAATTATACCTCCAAACCTGTAGAACTCAAGTTCAAGAGGGCGTAATTCAATCATTGGAAACGTTATCGATACCTTCTCATACGGGTCAAGATAAATATGTCCCTTAGGAGTGTGTCCCGGCGTAGCTTGGCTTATCCTACGACCATATGTTGTATATCCTCCCATAGAAGAGGCTAGTTCTAAGATGTGAGAGGGTATTGGCCGTAGGAGTATAATGTCAATATCGCTGTATTGATCTACATCCCCTCTAGCGAGGCTGCCATGGACGAAACCTTCAGAGCCAAGTTCCTTTAAGAGCTCTATGATCTTTGAGGCCTCTCTTCTCAAATCTCTGAGTAGACTCCACCTTTCCTTCGAATATTTTACTGAGACATTATCCCTTAAGCGGCTGAGTTTCTCGGCTACCCTACGAGGATCTAGCGACGAAACTCATCACCACCCATGCCTTTTATATCGTAGCAGAGTTGCTATCCCGCCTAGAGACTCGAGTTTATGGCCTCCCTCATGTTCAGTGCTGATTATCATGACTTTTCCTCTCTTCCTCTCCACCTCCCATATAATCTTTTCGACTCTACCACGTATATTAGGAGATTTCAACAGATCGACCGTTACGAGTAGTTTCTCCACGGCCCCTAAAGCTGCGTCATCAGCTACTTGATCTAGCCCGTATGAAACGTCTCCTCCATTGGATCCGATCCTCGCCAGGAGATTCTCCACAGTGGAGATCTCTTCGGCAACTCTGGAGTCTCTGACCAAGGCTTCCAGAACTCCAGATCTCAAAGCTTCGAATACTCCTGAAACCCCTCCATAACTACCTCCCTTTACTCCTAAAACATTTGAAGCTATTTCAGGGAATTCATCATCCAATAGGTTTTTGAAATGTTCTTTCAAGAATCCTGGTCCGGTAATAAGTATCGCGTTAGGGGTAGTCGAAGAACTCTTAGTAATTCTCAATAGGGTATTGCCAAGTTCTTTGAGGAATTTTTTCTCCGCTAGGGATCTAGCCTCTGAATCCATTTTCCCGGGAAGGCATGGATTGATCTCCGCTTTAACCTCGACTTTGAATGAACGTACTATGGCTATACACGCCGATTCGGCGTCTAAAGCCACCATTATAACGGGCTTTTTACTTTTTACCACCGATTCTAGGCGGTATAAATGATGTCTTTGCCAAATCTTTTTATATATGGTTACTGAGGAACCAGAAGCTACCGCTAAGGTATGGTATGAACCTTTTATTCCATACTCTTCCGGGCATTCCCTGATGACACCCTGTATCCGTAAACGGTTTAAACTCGTATCGAATTCTACTTTGGTAACCTCTACAGTCAAAGTCATGACTACACGTTTGCTTGAAGGTCTACCTAAATACGCTTTTATCTCTCTTGTAGCCTTAGATGTAGCAAGATCTCCTGGTTCTACTATATTGTAAAGGATCCAGAGATCATCTACATCCTCTAAGGTTACACTAATTAAGCCATGGTGCAGATCCTTCTTGAGTATTCTCAAGCCGTAACCTCTCCGCATCTCCCTCTAAACCAATAAATTGTCTTCTCTACTACGCGCGTATACGTAAAAGGCGATGTAAGAAAGCGATTAAAGAATTAATTCATTCGAGTATAATAAATATGCTCTCTTCGAGCTCTCCTAGTTTTTAGTGGTTATCTTCTCGCGCGCATCTCTTTTTAGGTTGGCTATTTGTAAGTTCGAAACCTTTTATTTCGGAATAGAAGTTCACGAGTGATTTTGTAAGCCGGGATTCGTCGTTCAATGCTATCACTTTCACCCCTCTGTCAAACCTCTGATACTTAACTATTTCTAGCTTAGCCAAGTTTTCTATCAGCCTAGCTACAGTGGATGAGGAAGATCCTAAGGCCGACGCAAGCGCAACCTGATTATAGAATCTACCTCTATTCACGATTAGATATTCTATTAAAGCAGCCTGGGCCTTTGAAGCGAATATCTTTGATAATTTAGCCGAGGTCTTTCTCCTCTTCGAATATTATTTTAGTTCCAATCTTTTCTCCTCGGATCGCTTTTGTAAGGTTTTTAGGATCTAATCCTGAGGTTATTATAGTACGTATTTTAGATCTCTCGATAACCTTTAAAGCTAAAGGATCAAGGAGCTCATATCGACCGGCGGCGAAGCTCTTCTCGGAGATTATCTCTTCAAGCTTTTTTACCGTTATGGTTTCAAGAACCTTTACATCTCGCTCTAGTTTAGGATCCCTCGCGTATACTCCTCTAACATCGGTAAGGTTTACGAGTATATCTGCACCCATCAGCTCCGCAGCTAAAGCTGCTACGGCGTTAGTAGATTGACCTGGTTGTGATCCTCCCATAACTACTGGAAGTCCCTCCTTAACCTCAGCAATGGCTTCCTCAATAGTTGAGGGTACTCTGCGGTATGCTATCTCCCATAGACTGGCTATAAGTAGGAGAGAATTGAACCGGCTTACTTGTATACCTAGTTCATCGCATAATGCTTCAGAAACTCCCAAATCCTTGGAGGCCTTCACATATCTTCGAGCAGTCTCCCCTCCACCGGTTACAATTACTAACTTATATCCGTCGCTGCTTAACTTTCTTATCTCCCCAGCGTAGGCCTTTAGCAGTTGCATGTTTAAATCTTCTCCGAATAAGAAGCCGCCTAACTTCACGGAAACCCTCAATACAGATCCCTTCAATAATTATCTCCCGAATTTATTTGTAATCAACATCTATCTGATAGAACACCAACGGACTTAAATAATATGCTTATCAGAGTTGCTGATTAGTGAATGGTAGGGATACTTTGTTGCTGGAGACGGAGTCTGTTTCAAGGTTCAGACTTAAAAGGACACTGGATGAGCTTGCCTCAAAAGAGGGAAGGGGTACTGAATTAATATCCCTCTACATCCCTCCTGGAAGGCGAATCCACGAAGCCCTAGCAAATCTTAGGGAGGAATCTGGAACTGCTTCAAATATAAAGTCAAGGACCACCAGGAAGAACGTTCAAGAGGCTATAGAGAAGGTTATGCAACGGTTAAAATTGTATAGAAAACCTCCTAAGAATGGTTTGGCCATATTCTGTGGTGCGATACTTCAGAATGGTCCTGGCAGTGAACGGATGGAACTTTACGAGATCGAGCCGCCTGAACCAATAAATATATACTTTTACAGGTGCAACAGCAAGTTTCACGTAGAGTCTCTACTCGATCTATTGAAAGAGAAGGAGACTTACGGCATACTCGTAATCGATGCGAGTGAAGCTGCACTGGCAACCTTGAAGGGAAGGAAACTGACAATTTTGGGCGAATATCAATCAGGCGTAGGAGGAAAGCATAAGACAGGAGGGCAATCTGCCAGGAGATTTGAGCGAATAAGGGAGATGGAGATTAACAAATACTTTAGAAGAGTGGCGGAACACGTGAATGAAAAACTCTTAGGAGTAGAAGATTTGAAGGGGTTAATAATAGGAGGGCCTGGACCCACTAAATACGATTTCGCAGAGGGTGATTATGTAAACTATATGCTCAAAAAGAAAATTCTTGTCATAATGGATACTTCATACTTAGGTAGGAGCGGTGTAGAGGAGGTTGTTTCAAGGTCCTCTGAAATACTTAAGGGAGTAAGATACAGCGAGGAGAAGGATATAGTTCAACGCTTCCTCTACGAGGTTGGGCATGAAACCGGTTTAGCAGCTTATGGAGAGCGGGATGTACGTAAATACTTGGAATCCAACACGGTTGAGACGCTACTTCTATCCGAGAAGCTAAGCTCTATTCATCTTCAAGTGAAATGCAAAACATGCGAATATATTGAGGACCACGTAATGGAGAAGCATAAACTGCCCAAATTCCAGCAGAACCTGGCTGTCACTAAATGTCCCAGCTGTTCCAATAACACACTTGCAATAGAGGAGGTTAAGGATCTCCTTGATGAGCTTATAGAGATGGCTGAGAAAGTTGGGATTAATGTTGAGGTAGTATCGACGGAGACGGATGAAGGCGTTATGCTACTCCACTCCTTCGGGGGGATAGCGGCAATACTCAGATTCAAAGCCTCACTGTGAAAATTATGATAAATCAAAATATTCTAAGCTTAGCTTTTCCGAGTGAGGTAGTTAAAGCTCCAATAGGTCTATACGGTAAACGCGCACTAAGCCCTTGTTGACTTGTAGACGCCCATAGCGCATATGACTCCGGTAACCAATATGACTACAAACGCTACGTTAACGAATAAAGTTGACAACGGAATATCGAGTTCAAAAGCTAAAGTTTATAGAACGGTTGCGGCTAATCCACGTGCGAATATTGAGCTCATTAAAGGCCTCTCGCTCCTCAACACGCTTCCGAGGGTGGCAAGAGAGACCGCAACATATCTGATTCCGAGAAATATCAGTGATAGAACCACTCCAACTATCGCGTAGATTATGTTATTTATTGATATTATCAATCCTAAATACACGAAGAAGAACGATTTAATTAAAAAAACCATCTCGTTCTCAAGTCGTCTCATCTCGCTATCGAAAATAATCGGCGTGGCAGTTCTTCTCAAGAGCCTCTGTATCCCCCTCTCATTGCCAAGTATCACGCCGAATATTAAAGCGGATAAAGCGCCGCTTCCACCAATATTCTCGGCTGCTATGTATCCTAGTAACATTAAGGCTAATGTGAGCATGTATTGGTAGGGCTCTCTCCTAATTTTGTGAAGCATGTTCAACCAGAAGATGCCTATTAGAGCTCCAACGAAAGATCCGGTGGTAAACTTTGCTATCACATCTTTAGCCATCTCAAAGTATCCCTCTCCCCCTACAATCGAGATGTGGATAAGCGCTAATGCAGCCACAGTACATAAAACGTCTGTGATAGCGGATTCCAACACGAGGATAACCTTAGCCCTGTCGCTTGCCTTAACCCTATTAGCTAAAGATACTACAACTATGGAGCTGCCT
>CAYFVN010000063.1:0-3527 GCA_964346575.1 uncultured Candidatus Bathyarchaeia archaeon | reverse complement strand
ATACGCCAAAACAGGCGTTCACAGCGGCAATCCCAAGCTTGCCACATCGGAGAAAGGCGAGAAAATTATTAACGCGGCGGTAAAAGGACTTGCCTCTTTTATATCCGTATTTATAAAATTTGGTAATAAACTCCCAGGAGAATAATGGCTCGCGCCAAAATTAAACATTGACCAAATATCAAAAATAAATCTATAAATTGGAAACATTTCGAGACCAAAAACCGACTAAAGAAAACTTAGCCAACCCAATCAAATCTAACCCCCCTACCCCATCGCCACATAGCAAACTTATCAACACTTAGCCGTCGGGTTCCGTTTTATTCGCGGTGAGGGGGCATCCCCTTTATTGGAATTAAATCTTCCATGTGTTCTTTATTTCTTTGTAGATCTTTTGGTATAAGTCAGGGTGTTCTTTTTGGAGCCATTCCATGAAGATGAAGAGGGGATCAGAGGCGTAATTTTTTCTCCCCATCATAAATTTATCATCTCCTAGCCTTAATAGAAATCGTATACGGTAATTTAGGATTGTTATCTAACGGCTGTTACAAACATTAGATTGAGGTTAAATTAGATTTACTTTTTACGGCTTTATAGCATCCCCCACAGGCAGGAAATCTATCACACATTGATAATAGAATTTCTTTTTAGTACGCACACTAATTACCAGAAGCCGGTGTTATATATTGCAGAATAACTTTAAAATGAGATCCTAAAATCTATACCTCCCACCTCATTATGAGAGAGGTTTGTAGCTTACGATTTATTTCACATATAGCGGGGGTCTAAAAGAAAGCTATAAACTACGAATTTTTCTCTCTTTTTTCTCTTTTTGGTGGGGGGTATTGGTATGGGTACGCCCTTTAGGGGTTGTCTAACTAATATGAGGACTATTCTTTGAAATACTCCTTATAGAGTGTCTTCACCACCCTGACGAGGATAAATCCTAAGACTATCGGAGTTACAGCTCCTACGAGCAGCCCTACAGCCACGCCTGAAATTAATGATGGATGACTCAGGAAGTATACTACTCCTAAGGCTTGGATGGCTATGAGGGATGAGAAGTAGGCGATCAACATCCTAGTATTCACTTTTCGATGCAGCCGCTCCGTGCACAATATATAATTCCTCAGGCTGTCGGCTGTAGCCTCGTCGTCTTATATCCATATTAAGAATGCTATCAGTAGGCCGTAGATGGCTATGCCCTCTGCCATGCCTACGTAGACTATTGTACGCCCGAAGAGCTCCGGGCGTTCAGTTATGGTGGCCGCGGCCGCCGTCCCGGTTTGAGCTACAGCGTATCCAGCGCCAACGGATGGTACGCTGACCGCTAGAGCCATTGCGAGGAATCTGTACTCTTGGGGGGCCTTCTCCTCTTCTTGAGCTGTTACGAGACCTGCTAGTGCTCCGAAAGTGCATACAGCTACTAGGGCTATTATGAAGGCGATTTTAAGGGTCATCTTAGATCAGGGCACTTAATTTAGAGGTTAACCTTTTTAAACTTATCCTTCTACGCAGCGCGCGCCTCTTTAAAGTCTGTAGGGTATGTAGGGTATTCCAGTTCCCTTGAAGAACTTTGTAGAGAACTCATAGTACAGGAGGCGTAGTGCCTGTATCATAGTGACTAGTAGCTCTAATGTTAAGGCGAACATGTTGAGGAATATAAGGCCTAAACCTATCCCTAGGGCGGGGTTAGCGTGGAGTAGTTCACCGACTACCAGTGCTAAGGCGGCATGCGCAATAGCGAACCCGGCTATCCTAGCGTAGGATAGCATGTTTGCTAGGAAGGAGATAGAAGCCTCTATGACTACGCCGATGCCCATAGTGGCTCCTTCACCAGATATTATGGGTCGTACAAACATGGCTATGAGACCTACAACTGGTATCGCTATGGTCCAGTGTGTTAAAACGTTTAACCCTAGCCTGGGGAACCTTACTCCAGGTAGTACGCTTATACCTAGAAACTCGAATGCTACTATGGCTATTCCAAGGAATGTCGCCAAGCCGGCTAAGCCGTGCTCGCTGAGGAGCGCCTCCAGCTTCTCACCTGCCTTTAAGTGGTTCTTAATACTGATCGACATGCCTAGGACTATCTGGGCTATCCCGAAGAATATGGCTACCTTGATTATCCATATGACGTTACTTGGATATGTTATCCAACCCGGTACGAGTCCAGGCCACAACGGTGTAACTTCCAGCAGGAAGAATTCGCCTGTCAGGAGTCCGAAGATGATGGCTGAGATGCCGAGTCCGATCATTAGTCTTCCAACTCTGGCCATGTTTATCCCCATTAGGGGCTTTTTAACCCGATAAGCGAATATCGCTCCTAGGAGGAGTATGACTAAGCCCTCGCCATAGTCTGGGAACATCATCCCGAACATGATAATCCATAACACCGTTGATATCGGGGTGGGGTCGCTCTCCCTCGGGTCAGGATACCCGTACTGCCTGGTTAGAACCTCGTAGGCCTTGAAGAGTTTAGGGTTATCCATTACCGTTGGAATCTCCTCCTCTGTACCGGGATCCTCATAGGAGTAGGCCACCTTACCGTCTATCTTCTGCCTTACATCCTCTAGGAAGGCGTTTAAGGTGCTTATTCGATCCTTAGGCACCCATCCTTGGAGGACGGCCATCATCTCGCTGCGGATCATGTTGGATCTACCTCTAGCTAAAACTAGAAGCCTTCTGACGGATGATTCTAAAGCCTTATGCTTTGAGAGGAAGTCAAGTCTAAGTTCTTCCCATTCCCTTTTTAGACTCTGCAGTCGCTCATTTAGGGACTTTTTCTCACCACTAAGCCATTTGACGGCCTTTCCTATCCTATCAGGGACGCCGCCAGGCGGTTTGAACTCCTTGACCTCCGCGGTTGAGAGGGTCTTCTCAACCTGAGACTTCAGATCTATCAAACCGTTAATGTAAAGGAGACTCTCTTCACCTGATATGGGGGCAGTCCTGTATACCAGATCCTTTCTCATCCTAAGCTTCCGCTCGAGGGCTTGGATGGCTTCAGTCTTTACGATCCCCGCCTTCCCGAATATGTGCATGAAATCCCCTATGTCACGTGGGTTTAACTCTAATTCCCTCATGATCTTTAGGATAGGTTCAGCATCCCTCAGCTCATCTAGCTGGTCCTTGGCTTCTTTCAGCTGTAACTCGAGGTTAGCCGCTCTCTCCTCGTACTCCTTAATGGTCTCTTCAAGCTTCTCCGATTGGAGATCCAAGTTCACTCTCTTTTTTAGTATCTCACCTTCAACCGAGAACTTTCCGTTGAGCGCTCGTAGCCTCTCAAATAGTTGATCGTAGATCCTCTCCTCCTCGGTTGTCTCTTCTCTGAATCCTATGAACTCCTCCTCCGTGAGCTTTTTAAGCTGAACTACACCCAGTCTACCGATCTCCTCAAGGAGGAGTCTTTCATTATCAGCTAGAGTCACGATTGTAACCTTCTTCACGGGGACTATCATGAATTCAACCCCTTTTTTAGTTCTTTTGGACGCGCGAAAGCTTAGCATTTAATTGTGCATTGTGTTCTT